>JBIJCV010000071.1:0-7482 GCA_044344525.1 Gammaproteobacteria bacterium
CTGCGACGGCCATGGTTGGCGACGGCTTGACGCGCTGGCAACGTTGGGAAACTGCTAGACTCACCGTGATTTCCTTGCTGTGTTCGTGACTCGTGAGGGCTGCAGATATTAAGGGATTCAGTGCCCGCAACCAACAGGCAGCCAAGGTGATGGACCGCATGAGGCTGGTGGCTGACTATTCCCCGGCGGGCGATCAACCAGCCGCGATCCGCGATCTGTGTACCGGTCTCCGTAATGGCCTGGCACGCCAGACCCTGCTCGGTGTAACCGGTTCGGGCAAGACCTTCACGATGGCCAGCGTCATTGAAGCGCGGCAGTGTCCCACCCTGATCCTGGCGCCAAACAAGACCCTGGCGGCGCAGCTCTATGGCGAGATGTGCGAATACTTTCCGGACAACCGGGTCGAGTACTTCGTTTCCTATTATGACTACTACCAGCCGGAGGCCTATGTGCCTTCGTCGGACACCTATATCGAGAAGGATTCGGCCATCAATGCGCATATCGAGCAGATGCGCCTGTCGGCTACCAAGGCACTGATCGAGCGTGCCGACAGCATCATCGTGGCGACGGTCTCCTCGATTTATGGTCTTGGCGATCCGGAAGCCTATTTCAGCATGGTGCTGCACCTTTCCCGTGGTCACCGGATGCCGGACCGGGAACTGTTGCAGCGCCTGGCGGAGCTGCAGTACACGCGCAACGATGTCCAACTGAGTAACGGTACTTACCGGGCGCGCGGCGAAATCATCGATATCTTTCCCGCCGAGTCGGAGCGCGAAGCAGTCCGGGTAACGCTCTTTGATGAGCAGATCGAAAACCTCACCTGGTTTGATCCCCTGACCGGCGAGATGTTGCGCAGCGTACCGCGACTGACGATTTTCCCGAAGACACACTATGCGACGCCGCGCGATGTCGTGCTGCGGGCCGTTGACTTCATCAAGCGTGACCTGGTGCTGCGTCTGGATGAACTGCGTCAGGCTAACAAGCTGGTCGAAGCCCAGCGACTCGAGCAGCGCACCCAGTACGACGTGGAGATGATGGCCGAGCTGGGTTTTTGCAGTGGCATCGAGAACTACAGCCGGTATTTGTCTGGTCGGCAGCCGGGCGAGCCGCCGCCCTGCCTGTTTGACTACCTGCCTGACGATGCGTTGCTGATCATCGATGAGAGTCACGTGACTATTCCGCAGTTGGGTGGTATGTACCGGGGCGATCGTTCGCGCAAGGAAACGCTGGTCGAGTACGGCTTCCGCCTGCCGTCTGCACTCGACAACCGGCCGCTGCGTTTCGATGAATTCGAGGCGCTGTCGCCGCAGACCATCTATGTATCAGCGACGCCGGGGCCATACGAACGGGAACGTTCGGATGCGATCGTCGAGCAGGTGGTGCGTCCTACCGGACTCACCGATCCGCCGATCGAAGTGCGTCCGGTCGCCACTCAGGTGGACGATGTGTTGTCGGAGATCCGGGTGAGGGCGGAGCGCCAGGAGCGGGTACTCATCACCACGCTGACCAAACGCATGGCGGAAGATCTCACCGACTATCTGCAGGAGCATGGTGTTCGCGTGCGCTATCTGCATTCTGACATCGAGACGGTTGAGCGCAGCGAGATCATTCGTGACCTGCGACTCGGTGCATTCGATGTGCTGATCGGCATCAATCTGTTGCGCGAGGGGCTGGATCTGCCCGAGGTGTCTTTGGTGGCGATACTCGATGCTGACCGGGAAGGCTTTCTGCGCTCCGAGGGTTCCCTGATCCAGACTGTCGGTCGCGCCGCGCGCAACCTGAATGGCATGGCGATCATGTATGCGGACCGGATCACCGGGTCGATGCAGCGGGCAATCGCCGAAACCGATCGGCGGCGACAGAAGCAGGTGGAGTTCAATCAGTTGCATGGTGTTCAGCCACGCAGCATCGTCAAGCAGGTTCGCGATGTGATGGACGGGGCGCGCAGCGAGGGACAGCGCGGCAGCCGGCGCGTTGCGGAACCGCGCAGCGAATACCGGGATCTCAGTCCGGAGCAGCTCATGAAGCAGATTGCCCGGCTGGAAAAGCAGATGTTCAGCCATGCCCGGAACCTCGAGTTTGAGGCTGCGGCCCGGCTGCGGGATGAGGTACAGGCGCTGCGACGTGCCGGTTTTGGTTTGCCGGAACGCAGGACCGGGTAGTTCCGCCTTGCCTTCTGCGCGTGCCATTCGGTATCGTGGCGCCCGGTCAGGGAACGGCTGGGCCGTTTCCCCGATAAATGCGACAGGCGCGTAGCTCAGTGGTTAGAGCACTTCCTTGACATGGAAGGGGTCGGAGGTTCAACTCCTCTCGCGCCTACCAACTTTCCGGACAAGTTCACCCATGCCCGTCATTACCCTGCCTGACGGCAGTCAGAAGGCGTTTGATCGCCCGGTTTCGGTTGCCGAGGTGGCCTCGTCCATTGGTGCGGGCCTGGCGCGGGCAGCGCTTGCCGGCCGGGTCGACGACCAGCTCGTCGACACCTCCTATGTCATCGATGTCGATGCCAGGCTCTCCATTGTCACGCCGAAGGATCCCGCGGGCCTGGAAATCATCCGGCACTCGACGTCCCATCTGCTTGCCCAGGCCGTTCAATCGCTGTTTCCAGATGCGCAGGTGACCATCGGTCCGGTCATCGAGGACGGCTTCTATTACGACTTTGCCTTCAAGCGTCCCTTTACGCCGGAAGATATCGCCGCTATCGAAGCGCGCATGAAGGAACTTGCCAGCGCTGACCTCCCGGTTGAACGGCGGGTGATGGGTCGTGACGAGGCCGTGGCATATTTCAAGGGGATCGGTGAGCACTACAAGGCCGAGATCATCGCCAGTATTCCGGCGGAACAGGACATCAGCCTTTACGGGCAGGGCGGCTGGGTCGACCTGTGCCGTGGTCCACACGTGCCCTCTACGGGTCGTCTCAAGGCTTTCAAGCTGACCAAGCTTGCCGGTGCCTACTGGCGTGGCGACTCACGCAACGAGATGCTGCAGCGAATCTATGGTACGGCCTGGCAGGATGAGGCCGCATTGAAAGCCTATCTGCTGCGCCTCGAAGAAGCCGAGAAGCGCGATCACCGCAAGCTCGGCCGTGAACTCGATCTGTTTCATTTTCAGGAAGAGGCGCCAGGTGCGGTTTTCTGGCACCCGAAGGGCTGGACGCTGTTCCAGCAGCTGATCGGCTACATGCGCGAAGCGCAGCGTGCGGCGGGCTATCAGGAAGTGAATACGCCGGAGATTCTCGACCGTGAACTCTGGGTGCAGTCCGGGCACCTGGAAAAGTTCGGCGAGAACATGTTTCTGACGCAGACGCCTGACGAGCGCGTGTATGCGATCAAGCCGATGAACTGTCCCGGCCATATACAGGTCTTCAACCAGGGCCTGCGCAGCTACCGCGATCTGCCGCTGCGCTTCTGCGAATTCGGCAAGGTGCATCGTTATGAGCCTTCAGGCGCGTTGCATGGCCTGATGCGGGTGCGTGCCTTTACCCAGGACGATGCCCACGTGTTCTGCACCGAAGAGCAGATCACCGCGGAGTCGGTGGCGATTACCGATCTGATCCTCGGTATCTACCGCGAATTCGGTTTTGACGACATACGCATCAAGTTTTCCGATCGCCCGGCCAAACGCGTGGGCAGCGACGCGATCTGGGATCGTGCCGAGGCGGCCCTGCGCTCAGCGGCGGAGGCGGCCGGGCTGGAGCTCGAATACAACCCGGGTGAAGGAGCGTTTTACGGCCCGAAGCTCGAGTTTGTGCTGCGTGATGCGATCGGCCGTGACTGGCAGTGCGGGACCCTGCAGGTGGACTTCAACATGCCCGACCGGCTCGGCGCATCCTATGTGGGCGACGATAGCCAGCGCCGGATTCCGGTCATGCTGCACCGGGCCATGTTCGGTTCCCTGGAGCGTTTTTGCGGCATTTTGCTTGAGCACCATGCGGGTCGCTTGCCCACTTGGCTGGCGCCGGTACAGGCCGTGATCCTGAATATTACTGATCGGCAGGCTGATTTTGCCCTGTCTGTACAGGAAGTCCTGAAAAATCAGGGTGTTCGCGCGGCGGTGGACTTGAGGAATGAGAAGATTGGCTTTAAGATTCGCGAGCATACCCTGCAGCGCGTTCCCTACCTGATCGTTGTAGGGGATCGTGAAGCACAAACCAATGAAGTGGCCGTCCGCACGCGAAGCGGCAAGGACTTGGGCAGCATGCCTCTTGAGCAGCTGGTTCAGCGCCTTGCAGCCGAGATCGCGGGCCGCGGCCGTAATTTAATGGAGGATTGACGTATCGCTGCGAATAAACGAGTGCGCCGGAACGACGAGATCGAGGCCAAAGAGATCCGCGTCATCGGTAGTGACGGTGAGCAGGTTGGCGTACTGTCCCGTGAGGCTGCCTTGCAGATGGCATCCGAGGCCGCAATGGACCTGGTGGAGATTTCACCGACCGCAGTGCCGCCTGTTTGCCGCATCATGGATTTTGGCAAGTTCCTGTTTGAAGCAAACAAGAAGGCGCACGCAGCGAAGCGCAAGCAAAAGCAGATCCAGGTAAAGGAAGTTAAATTCCGCCCGGGAACCGACAAGGGTGATTACGACATCAAGATGCGTAATCTCATCCGGTTTCTCGAAGCGGGAGACAAGGCCAAGGTAACCTTGCGGTTCCGTGGCCGGGAGATGGCTCATCAGCAGATCGGCGTACAGCTCCTGCAGAAGGTCCGACAGGATCTTGAGGCCATAGGGACCGTTGAACAGTTTCCCCGGCTGGAAGGCCGGCAAATGGTCATGGTCATCGCACCGAAGAAGAAGTGAGTGACGGCAATTAGAAGAGAGTGACGGCTGTTGCCGCCAGCAATCGTGCTGTCGGTGATACCGGAACCCGCCTGCCCCGGCCAATCCCGGTTCGGTTCAGGCTACAGGAGACGACAATGCCTAAAATGAAGACCAACCGGGGCGCGGCCAAGCGCTTCCGGGCAACTGCGAATGGCTACAAGAGCGCGCAGTCGCATCTCAACCACATCCTGACGAAGAAAAGCTCGAAGCGTAAGCGCCAGCTGGGTGCGATGAACCAGATCGCTGAGTGCGACGTGCCAGCCGTCCGGAAAATGTTGCCGTACACCTGAGGAGGACCGATTCATGGCACGAGTAAAACGTGGTGTGACGGTCAAGGCCAGTCACAAGAAGATGCTCAAGAAGGCCAAGGGCATGTCCCAGGCCCGGAGCAAGTTGTACAAGACAGCCAAGCAGGCTGTCATCAAGGCTGGACAGTATGCGTTCCGCGACCGTCGGGTGCGCAAGCGTGAGTTCCGCGCACTGTGGATCACGCGCATCAACGCTGCTGCCCGTCTGCATGGTCTTTCCTATAGCCGTTTCATGAACGGTTTGCTGAAGGCTGGTGTCGAGGTAGACCGGAAGATGCTGGCTGACCTCGCCGTACACGATGCCGCAGCCTTCGGTGCTCTGGCCGAGAAGGCCAAGGCCAGTCTCAGCGCTGCCGCCTGACCAGCATGCCCTGGGGCCCGGAGCCGGTAAGTACCTGCCCGGGCCCGCTTTCTGCCGGGGTCAGTTCCCATGCATGACATCGAGTCGCTGTTGGCCCGTGCCAGAGCGGAACTTGCCGCTGCGGGTGATCTCGCGCTGCTGGATGCCGTGCGTGTCCGTTACCTGGGCAAAAAAGGCGAACTGACTGCTCTGCTCAAGCAGCTCGGTACCCTGCCGGATGCCGAGCGGCGTACCGCAGGTCAGGTGATCAATGCGGCCAGAGATGCGCTGGAAACAGAACTGAATCTGCATCGTTCTGCGCTTGAGGCTGACGCACTTCGTGCTGCGCTGGCAGCCGATGCCGTCGATGTGAGCCTGCCAGGTCGGGGTCAGCATGCCGGCGGCCTGCATCCGGTTACCCTGACCCAGCAGCGCATAGAAGCGATCTTTGGCGCTGCCGGTTTTACCGTCAGTCAGGGTCCGGAGGTCGAGGACGACTTCCATAATTTCACCGCACTGAATATTCCGGAAGACCATCCGGCGCGTGCGATGCACGACACCTTTTATCTGCCGTCAGGGCGACTGCTGCGCACCCACACGTCGCCGGTGCAGATACGCGCAATGCTGGCGCAGGGCGCTCCGCTGCGCCTGATCGCACCGGGTCGTGTTTATCGCTGTGATTCCGACATGACACACACACCGATGTTTCATCAGGTTGAGGGACTCGTGGTCGATACCAACGTGAGTTTCGCGAACCTGAAAGCGATTCTGCATGAGTTCGTCGAGCGTTTTTTCGAGCGTCCGGCGACGCTGCGTTTCCGGCCGTCATATTTTCCGTTTACGGAACCATCGGCTGAAGTGGATGTGCTCTCCGAGTCAGGGCGCTGGCTTGAAGTGCTCGGTTGCGGGATGGTGCATCCGAAGGTGCTCGACAATGCGGGTATCGATGGGGAGAAATACACCGGCTATGCCTTTGGTATGGGTGTCGAGCGTCTGGCGATGCTGAAGTACGGAATAGACGATATCCGTCTGCTGTTTGAAAACGACTTGCGCTTCCTGCGCCAGTTCAACTGATGGGCATGTCGTGAAGTTCAGCGAGCACTGGTTGCGAGAGTACGCGAGTCCTGCGGGTGATACTGCTGCGCTCGTGCATCAACTCACCATGCAGGGTCTTGAGGTCGAGAGTCTCGATCCGGCAGCACCGCCCTTGTCCGGCCTGGTGGTTGGTCGCGTACTTGAAATCCGGCCACACCCGAATGCCGACCGTCTGCGGGTCTGCCGCGTGGATACCGGCAGTTCTACGCTGCAGATCGTCTGTGGTGCATCGAATGTGCAGGTGGGCGGTGTCTATCCCGTCGCCTGTATTGGCGCGAAGCTGCCAGATGGTACGGTGATCAAGCCGGCGAAGCTGCGCGGTGAGCCTTCGGAAGGCATGCTGTGCTCCGCGACTGAACTCGGTCTTGCCGAGAAGTCTGATGGACTGCTCGACCTGGATTCACGGCTGACGCCCGGATTGCCGGTTGTCGAAGCGCTGGGCCTCGACGACCAGATTATCGATCTTAAAATCACGCCCAATCGCGCCGATTGCTTTTGTGTTGCCGGCGTTGCGCGGGATCTTGCCGCTGCAACCGGTGTGCCGTTCCGCGCGCCGGCGGCAGGTTCCGTCGCAGCCATTACCAATGAAACCGTCCCTGTGACCATCAGCAGTGTGGATGACTGTCCGGTGTTCGTCAGTCGCGTGATCCGCGGCTTGCGCAGCGATGTGCCGAGCCCGCTCTGGCTGCGCGAGCGCTTGCGCCGTAGTGGTATCCGCAGCATCAACCCGGTCGTCGATGTCACCAACTATGTGATGCTCGAACTGGGTCAGCCACTGCATGCTTATGATCTGGACAAGCTGTCCGGCGGCCTGACAGTGCGCCGCGGGCAGGCCGGTGAAAAACTCCAGTTGCTGACCGGCGAGGAAGTGGAACTCGATGCAGGCGTGCTCGTGATCGCTGATGCCCGTGGTGCTGCAGGCAT
>JBIJCV010000286.1:0-3184 GCA_044344525.1 Gammaproteobacteria bacterium
GCATCATGGGCGGTGCAAGCATCGGCGTTACCGAGGACACCTGCAACATCGTGCTGGAGTCGGCCTTCTTCCGGCCGCAGGTCATTGCCGGCCGCGCCCGGCGCTTCGGCCTGCAGACGGACGCAGCGACCCGTTTCGAGCGGGGCGTTGATCCGGCGGGACAGCTTGCGGCCACAGAACGGGCCACAGCGCTTTTGCTGGAGATCGCCGGTGGTGAACCGGGACCGGCCAAGGTATCGGGTTGTCTGGCAGACGGGCGCATTCCGGCCGTGCCGTTGCGACGTGAACGTCTGGCGCAGGTGCTGGGTCAGCAGGTCGCCGATGCAGAGGTTGTCGATATCCTGCAGCGACTCGACATGCGGGTGGAAGCGCAGGCCTGGGGCTGGCAGGTTCGGGCGGCGTCTTTCCGTTTCGATATCGCCATTGAAGTCGATCTGATCGAGGAAATCGCCAGGATTCGCGGCTATGACCGGATCGAAGCGCTGGCTGGCCGCCAGAGCACGCGGCTTGGTGCGGCGAGCGATAGTGTGGTTGGACTCGAGCGCCTGAAAAGCGTGCTGGTAGAGCGCGGTTACCAGGAAGCGATCACCTACAGCTTTATCGATGCGGCTCTGGACTCGCATTTTGCAGGCGGTGCTGCGGGCGTTCCGCTGGTCAATCCGATTTCCGCCGAGCTGGCAGTGATGCGGCAGACCCTGTGGCCCGGTCTGGTAAATGCCGTTCGTCATAATCTGGCCCGTCAGCAGACCCGGATCCGTCTCTTTGAGGCCGGCGTGCGATTCAGTCCGGTCGGTGCCGGAGCGCTGTCGGAGGCAACCGTCATCGCCGGCGTGGCCATCGGTAATGTCTTTCCCGAGCAATGGGATGCAAAGCCTGCCTCGGTTGGATTCTTTGATGTGAAGGCGGATGTCGAAGCCTTGCTGCGACTCGCTGGCGACCCTGCTGGCCTGTGCTTTGTCGTCGCCGAGCACCCGGCACTGCAGCCCGGACAGACCGCACGGATCATGCGCGATGGTGTCCCTGCCGGTTGGCTCGGTGTACTGCATCCGGCCTTGCGTGCAACGCTTGATTTGCCTGCATCGCTGGTGCTGTTCGAGATCGATGCAGCCGCCATTACCTATACAAAGCCGCCGCGTTATCAGGGTCTGTCCCGGTTTCCGGCTGTACGCCGCGATCTGGCCATCCTGGTTGCGAACGATGTGCCTGCTGATCAGTTGCTGGCGGCTGTTGCCGAGGCTGCCGGGCCGGTGCTTCGCGAGGCCTTCGTATTTGACATCTTTGCGGACAAGCGCATCGGAACAGGGCAAAAGAGTGTCGCTTTGGGCTTGATTTTGCAGGAAACATCCCGCACCCTTACGGACGCTGATATCGAGAAAATCATCAGCGGTGCCGTGACTCATCTGGCCATGAAGTTCGGCGCCCGGCTAAGAGAATAACGAGTAAAAATAATGAGCATGGCTCTCACCAAGGCTGATATGGCCGAGTCTCTGTTCAATGAACTGGGACTCAACAAACGCGAAGCCCGCGAGCTCGTCGAGTTGTTCTTTGAAGAATTGCGTGCCTCGCTGGCCAGTGGAGAGCAGGTAAAGCTTTCCGGATTCGGCAACTTCGACCTGCGAGATAAAAATCAACGGCCGGGCCGCAATCCAAAAACGGGAAAGGAAATCCCCATCACGGCGCGACGTGTGGTCACGTTTCGTCCCGGACAAAAACTGAAGACCCGAGTAGAGGCCTATGCTGGAGCCGGGGAATAACGACGAACTGCCGCCGATTCCGGGCAAGCGCTACTTCACGATCGGTGAAGTCAGCGAGCTCTGTGCGGTCAAGCCCCATGTCCTGCGGTACTGGGAGCAGGAGTTTCCGCAGTTAAAGCCGGTCAAGCGCCGCGGAAATCGCCGCTACTACCAGCGTCAGGACGTACTGATCATCCGCCAGATCCGCAGTCTGCTGTACGACGACGGCTTTACCATCGGTGGCGCGCGCCAGAAGTTAACTGGCGAAGAAGCGCGGGTCGATACCACCCAGAGCCAGCAGATCATCCGTCAGTTGCGCCTGGAACTTGAAGAAGTATTGCGCCTGCTGCGTCGCTGACTTGGCGTTCTGACCGTCTTTCCGCTTACAATTCACGCCCTGTCGAAGGGCATCAGTGCCCGTTCAACAGGGACCGGATAAAGTCGGGGCGTGGCGCAGCCTGGTAGCGCACCTGCATGGGGTGCAGGGGGTCGCAGGTTCAAATCCTGTCGCCCCGACCAATAAAAACAGCAACTTACGAACTGAGCAGAAAATCAGAAAACCGCGCTAGGTACACTCTTGGCGAGACCTGTCAGCGCCACAAGTACACCGGCCAACTGATCGGCCAACCTGAGCGAACTGTGCAAGGTCTACCGCAGCCGCGATCTACGCCGCACAATCTCCAACACGTCGCAAACCGTCACGGTGTCAGCCGGCGGGTTCTACCATTCAAGGTTTCAAGTCGCGCCATGCGCTTGGTTAATCGCGGTGCTGGTGAGTTCGGGTGTTCGGCCAGCGGTGAATCTCGGGAGTTGGTTGGGATTCGCTATGCTTCCTAGGGTGGATAGACCATGAGAACTGCTATTCGAGCTGGCTGTATCGCTCGGCCTCGTGTCGTCTTTGAGCTATGCCAAGGAAGTCTGGCTCATCTGTAGCGGAGGTGTAGCCAGCACGGAAAGTGTGAACACAGGCCACTTTGCCATAACGGCACCCTGCGGCAAGTACCTATTTGACGGAGCCTTGCCGGAAAGCATCCTGACCAATATTCACACTCAGCTCAGTAAACAGGCGGGATAAGGATCACCATGAAAGCAAGGCGGGTGCGATCAGGGACCGGGGACTCGATAATGAGATGGCAACGCCTCGGCGCGGCGTGCGCTGCGGTAATCGCGGCTGCTCTCGCGACCCCAGCCAATGCATCTGTGATCATTCTTGATCAGACCTTCAATTCAGCCGACTGGACAGTCTCGATAGTGGGGGGCACGGGTGGTGCCACTCAGGCTGTCGCGCAGATCGCGACCGGCGGCAATCCGGGCAACTATCGCCAGATGGCCCATAACCTGCCGGCAGCGAGCAACATCACTGTCTGGCACACCTATAACGCCGTCGCCTATGACCCTGCGACCCAGGGGGCGATAGCGTCCATTGATTACTCGGAGGACCGGATAGAATT
>JBIJCV010000309.1:0-2960 GCA_044344525.1 Gammaproteobacteria bacterium
GGAATGTCGATGCCCAGCTGGGTATCCAGACTGACCAGTGGCTGGTTGAGCTCTATGCCACCAATCTGTTCGACGACGACACCGTGCGCTGGGCCCAGGGCTATCAGGACTTCCGTGACGGCATGTACGGTGGGTCATTCGGTGGCGAACCCCGCGACGAGACCATATTCGCCTGGCTGCCGCCGCCCCGCGTTATCGGCCTGCGGGCCAGTTACAAGTTTGGTGGTGAGTAAGCACGACTGATTCTTCCCCCCTGGCTCCTGGGGCGGCACGTGCGGTTTACGTGTCGTCCCAGGCTGACCAGGCTTGATCAGGACTCCTGTTCCGAACGCCCCAACTGGTCCTTCACCAGCTGAAAGATGCCGCGATAAGCGCGCCCATGGCGCGGCAGATCGCCCGGTTTCTCTGCTCCGGCATCCTTGCGCGCCTGCCGAATCAAGGCGCGTAACTGCTGGGCATCCGTATCCGGATGTACTCCAAGCCACTCATCGAGCGCTTCATTGTCGGCAATCAGGCGATTGCGCCAGTTCTCGGCCAGATGCAGCGTGGCATTGCCCCGCGCAGACAGCCCATGTTGCAGTGCGACGGCAGTGCGAATGGCCTCGATCGCTGCGTCGTCCTGCTGGCGCATCAGCTTGCCGATGAGCTGTCGCTGACGGCGGCCCCCGCCGCGGGCGTTGATGCGCCTGCCCTCCAGAATGGCGTTGTGCAATGGGTGTGACAGGGGCAACTGTTCCAGAGCGTTGCCATGCAGCCCCAAAAGCGCCTCGCCGAGCGTCTGCAGTTCCTCGCTCTCGCGCTTCAGATCGGTGCGGCTGGCGGTCTCGGTGCCCTTGAACTCGGCTTTGAACTGCCGGTCGAGAGCGCTCCCCTGGGGCACAAATTCGCCATCGATGTAGTAGCCCTTGCCGGGTTTGCGCGACATTAAGAGGGGATCCTGCGGGGGGCGTGTATCATAAACCACCTGTTACGCATAACGACTTTATGGTCAAGACCAGAATCTATGGCGACACTGGACCAACTGCAGACGCGCAAGCGTGAGCTTGAAGAGCAGCTTTTTGCCGGAGACCTGTCCGTCGAACCGGCCTTGTTGCATGTGGACCGCGCGATTGCCTCGCGAACCCTCAAGGTGCAGCACAGCCGGCAACGGCTTGATGCGGCAAAGCAGGCTGTCGCAGCGGGCGTGGACAAGGACGAGGCCCGTCGCATCAAGACCAGGGCTACGGTAAAGAAGCTCGAGGAAATCCGCGCCAGGAAAATCCTCAACAAGTTCTAGCTGATCGTCGCGGGTTGCGATCGCCATTGCCACGATGCAAGATCAACGCTCTGCCTGAACCCGGGAGAACTGCCTTGCTGCGTATTCTGGTTAGCACCGTCGTATTGCTGCTCGGTGTGGTTCCCGCTTTGCACGCCACCGAGTTTGATCCGCTGCTCGGCTACACTGGTCCACAGCTCTACCAGCGCTTCTGTGCCAGTTGTCATGGCCCGCAGGCCTATGGTGACGGGCCGGTAGCAGCGACGATCAAGGTGATGGTTCCCGACCTGACCCGTATTGCCCGACGGCAGCAGAATGGTGCCTTCCCTGAGGAGCGGATTCGCGAGATCGTCGATGGGCGGGCGGTCCTGCCGGCGCATGGTCTGAGGGACATGCCGGTATGGGGTTATGAACTTGAAGCGCAGGCTCCACCCGATCAACCGGGGCGGGAGGCGGCGCAGGGGCTCATCGACAAGCTGGTCGATTATTTGCGTTCCATTCAACAATAGGTCGCATGATGCGTAGCTTGAGCAGGTTTCTGGCAATTATTCCGGGCATGGCCTTGTTGGCTCCTGGTCTGCTCAGTGCCGCGCCGCTGCCGGCGGCAGATTCCCCTGCTTTTTGTGTGGCGGCCCAGCAGGTTCTCGCCAGTACGAAGCGGGTCGGAAAAAATACGCTGTTCACCGATATGCCTGCGTACCGGCATTCCAAGCCGCTGGTTGATCCGCTGCAGATCTATCAGGTGGTGAGCTATGCGGGAAAGCTGCCGATCATGGTGTCTTGCAAGGTGAAGACAGCGGCACATCTGCGGGCAGCCTTCGGCGCCGGAGCTGCGGGCAAACAGCTTTACTGTCCCGATATCACCCGGCTGCTTCGTGCGCAGGCCGTGGCTGAATTGCGGCAGGCCAATCAGTCCGCGGCTGCAGTCAAAGCTGCCGCTTTCGTCATCGATGCGAATGAGCCATATACGACCGGGCGTTCATACCTCGCGGATTTCCAGCTCAGCTATCGCGGTGGTGATGGTGCCGTACACATCAGTTCGCCAGGACTTTATCAGGACTACGACAGCTGGATCACCGCGTTTCTGCCGGAAAAAGTTCAGGGGCAGAGCTACTGTCATCTGGCCACAGTGAACTACCTGAAGGCGCTGGCAACCGGCCAGATGCAGCCCGGCACCACAATGACGACCGTGGAGGATGCGCCCGTTCGCCCGAGATAGCCGGTTGCGTCACTGTCAGCGGTGACGTTGATGTCTGACCAAGGCTTCGAGGTGAGCCAGATTGATGTGCAGGCTGAGCCATGTGGCTGGAGCAAGATCCTTGCGATCCGCCGGTGGCGTACCGGAGCGGGTGTCGGGCAGGGGCCTGTCAGCCATCAGCAGGCAGGTGATCTGATCTTCGACGAGCAGCCGCAGTTTCGGCAACAGTTCCTGTTCCACATCACCGCTCAGTTCGCAGGCGGGCAGGTCCGGCACGACGGCGCGCAGTCTCCCGTCAGTGGTTTTCAGCAAGGCGACGTTGAATAGCATGGTAAATCCCAGGTTACGGATTGCGAACTGCAACAAGCTGTTGCACCGCCGGAGCCTCTAATATGCATCTTATCAATTGTATGTCATGAGGATATTGGTGCGTGGGGCATCCAACCTGGCCATCACCTGAACGCACCGTGGCGGGCAGTGCACAGCTTTCGGTCTGGAGTCGCTGGT
>JBIJCV010000021.1:0-10661 GCA_044344525.1 Gammaproteobacteria bacterium
ACTCGCCAAGCTGCTCAGGACGGTCAAGAAGGCCCTGGATACAGCCAGCCACACGCATCACGCCGAGCCGCCACGCAGACTGCCGACCGCATCACCAGCGCCAACCGGACGCAGCGAAGCCATGCGCGCACTGCGCGAGCAGGCAGCAGCCGTCGCTACCCGACCCGAGGCCGTGCTGATCGTCGGTGAACCTGGCTCCGGACGGAGCGTGCTTGCCCAGTACATTCACCAGCTTGCAGGCAGCATGCATCGTCCCTTCATCTCGCTGGTCGGCAGCTCGGTGCCCGAGGAGAACGCGGCACAGATCCTGTTTGGCATCGGCAGCGCGGAGCAGGGCGAGACGGGGATCCTGGAGCGGGCGGCGGGCGGCACTCTTTATCTGCGTAATCTCGATGAACTGCACCCGGCAGCGCAACGCCTGCTGGCTGGCGCGCTCGAACAGGAGAGCTTCGTACGCGTCGGGCATGCCGAGACCGTAGCTGTAGAACTCCGTGTCATCGCCTCCCTGTCGCCGGCGCGCGCCGACAAGGTACGTCCCGACCTGCTGTCACGGCTGGCCGTACTGGAATTGCGGGTACCGGCGCTGCGCGAGCGTCGTGAAGATGTCTCCGACCTGCTGCGCGAGTGTGCTGAACAACTGGTCGAGCAGGAAGGCCTGCCATTCCGCCGCTTCGGACTGGCTGCACAGAACCGGCTGCGCAATTACCCCTGGCCTGGCAATGTCCGCGAACTGTCGACACTGGTACGCCGTCTGCTGGTCGCTGGCGGCGGCGAAGAGATCGGTCTGGCTGAACTCGAACAGCAGCTCATGCCGCCACAGACGGGCGCTACGTCCCTCGTTCAGCAGGACCTCCTCGGTATGCCCATGCGCGAGGCGCGTGAGCAGTTCGAGCGCAGCTATCTGAGCCAGCAACTTGCGCTCTGCGGCGGCCGCGTGGGACAGCTCGCCAAGCGGGTCGGCATGGAGCGTACTCACCTGTATCGCAAACTGCGTGCGCTCGGCATCGACTTCAGGCACATCGCAGAAGATGACTAGCCGCCTCCCGGTAGGAGCGGCTTCAGCCGCGATTCTTTTTTGAAACAATGATCGCGGCTGAAGCCGCTCCTACGGGGATTTCAGGGCTCAGCAAAGTACTTGTGCAGGCCGGCTGGCAAGCGTTGTACATCGACCTGCGCGAGTCCCGGCGGCTTCGGCTGCGAGTTCAAGGTCTGCCAGAATACTGGCGTACATCCAGCCAGACCTCCACTGCGCGCATCGGCGATCAGGCAGGCCAGCGCCTTGGCTGTATAGGTGGTCTCGACTTTCAGACCGGCGAGATCTGCGGCCAGCCGCATCGCTTCCAGCCCTTCTGGTGTCACCTGCGCGTAACCGGCGCCGAGAAAACCGCTGCGGAACTCAAAACGCGACAGCGGATCAGGGCAGGACGGGACACTTGCATCGTGCTGCTGCATCGCTTGGTTGGCAGCCCTGCACAGCGCAGCAACCACCGGCGCCGAGATACGCTCCATGGGCAGAATCGGTACGCCAACCACCGTGGCATCGCTGCCGGCGAGATACAGCCCGAGCACCAGCCCGGCAACACTGCCCATGGTGCCGCAAGCCAGATAGATGCGCACCGGTCCCTGTATCCCGTTGTCTGCAAGCTGCGCTGCGATCTCGAAGCCTGCGGCCACAAAGCCAATCGTGCCCAGCGGCGACGAGCCACCCCAGGTGATCTCGTATACCCGGTCGGCACCACCCGGATGCTGTGCGCGTATACCTGCAGCGGCTGCCAGCATCTGTGCGTAGTCTGCAGCCGGCGTGAGTCGCGTGCCGAGCTGCAGGTGCCAGCGCAACGTGTCCGCTACCCACGGCGTCTGCACCTGATCAGAGAGCACGGCATGACAGTCCAGGCCGAGCTGCCGGGCATAGATCGAAGTTGCCAGCGCGTGATTGGAACCGGCCGCGCCGAAGGTCAGAACCGTGTCACAGCCGCGGGCCAGTGCATCGCCCAGCAGATACTCGAGCTTGCGAACCTTGTTGCCGCCATAGGGCCGACCACTCAGATCATCACGCTTGATGAGCAGCGACGGTACGCCAAGTGCAGCGCCCAGCGCAGGCGCAGGCTCAACCATCGTGGGCAAACCGGCAGCGAGCTGTTGCCACGGCAGCCGTGCGGCGAGCTGCGGGAAACGGCCATCAAAGCGACGTGTCATGCGCTGGCTCCAGCCGGCAGCTCATCATTCCGCAACAGGAATGACCATGAAATCGATGCGGCTCTGGCGCAGCCTGGCCCGCAGGCGATTGAGCTGATCGAGATTGTCGATCGGCCCGATGCGCACGCGATGGAAGGTACGGCCTTCAGCCTCGGCAGTCTGGATCTCGGCAACGATGCCGAGCAGCGCAAGCCGCGCCTTGACCTTGTCCGCTTCGGCAAAATCCGGAAAAGCACCGGCCTGGACGACATAGGTACCAGGCACCACCACCGGCGGCAGGCTGATATCGGCAGCAGTCGGCTTGCCGTCCTCGGCAATCGGCACTTCAGCCTGCGGCAGGGTGTCATAAAATTCGAAGCGGTCCGGCACTTCAGCCGGCGTTGCGGGCGCATCCGGCGCGGGTTTTTGCGCCGGCTTCTGCGTTTCAGTTGCAGGCGGCCCGCCCGCGGGCTCGCGCTGCTGCCAGTAATACCAGGCGCCCGCCGCTGCACCCAGCAATGCCAGCAGCAGTACCACCAGCCACATGCCGGGCGGCGGGCCGGCTGCCGAACGCCGCTTCTTTGTTTTGCGCCTGGCTACCATGCTGGTTGCTACATCTGCTCCAGAGCACGAATACCCAGCAGCTGCAGGCCACTGCGCAGCACGCTCTGGGTTGCCCTCACCAGCGTGAGTCGGGCGCGGCTGCGCACCGGCTCGGCAACATCGAGCACGACATGCTTGTTGTAAAAGGTGTTGAACACGCTGGCGAGTTCATAAAGATAGTGTGCGATCTCAAAGGGCTCACGCAGTTCTGCCGCCCGACGCACAGCCCCGGCATAGCCACGCAGCTTCTGCACCAGCAGCCACTCCTCATCAGCACCAAGCGTGGCGAGGTCACCGGGCTCGTCAATCGCAATCAGGCCCAGCCCGGCCGCCTTGCGGAAGATGCCGCTCATGCGGGCATGGGCATACTGCAGATAGGGACCGGTATTGCCTTCGAACTGCAGCACCGCATCCCAGTCGAAGCTCACGTCGGTCATGCGTCGCGAGGAAACATCGAAGTACAGCAACGCTGCCTGTCCCACCGCCTCGCTGACCGTATCCGCTGCGCTGGCGGTCAGCTCACTCGCACCACGCGCGCTGGCCTCGGCGCGCTGCACACGAAAGCGACCGGCCCGGTCGCGGGCCTCGTCGAGCACCGCTTCCAGCCATACGGCTTCGCCCTTGCGCGTGGACATCCCGCGCACATAACCGAAGCTGATGTTCTCGCAGCGCTCCGGCCAGTTCACCGGCCACTGTTCCGCAACAGCCAGCTTGCCCAGCGCCGCAAAAACCTGGGCAAAGTGGTCTTCCTGGCGCGATACCACATACAGATTGGCACCAAACTGGTAACGCTCCCAGCGATCGACGGCTTCCGCGCAGTCGCGTGCCGCATACGTGGAAGCACCATCGGATTTCTGCAGCATGCACGGCGCAATGTCCCGACCCAGGACATCCGACACCTCGACCACGATCGCGCCCAGCGATTCCTTCGCCACACCGGCCTTCAGGAAGCGCTGGATGATCGGTTGCACCTTGTCATTGATTGCCGACTCGCCATCGTAGGAATCGAAGCTGATGCCGAGCCTTGCATAGGTGCGGGTAAAGCCATCGAGGGACAGCGCCCGGAACCGCGCCCACAGCGCACGGATTTCCACGTCACCCTGCTCGAGGCGCAGAAACAGGCTGCGGGCCTGCTCGCGGACGCCGGGGTCCTGCTCGCTCTCGCGGTTTGCGCGGATATAGAGTTCGACCAGATAGTCGATGGCGCGCGACTCAAGGGCCGCTTCATCACCCCATTTCTGCCAGGCGTAGATCACGAAACCGAACTGCGTGCCCCAGTCGCCCAGATAATTCTTGCGCAGCACGTCCCAGCCCTGGAAGGCAAAGATCCGTGCCAGGTCCGCACCGATATTGGTCGAACGCAGATGCCCGAAGTGAAACGGC
Source organism: Gammaproteobacteria bacterium (assembly GCA_044344525.1). GTDB lineage: Bacteria > Pseudomonadota > Gammaproteobacteria > Steroidobacterales > SHZI01. The sequence goes on from JBIJCV010000021.1 coordinate 4,162, forward strand.
TTGGCGATGTTCGGCGCAGAAAAATCCAGCACCAGGGTCTGACCGTGGCCCATATCGGTCCGGCCATAGGTGGAAGGATTCTCGCGGATCTCGCCCAGCACCTGGCCCAGCGCATTGCGCCGGTTCAGGAACAGGTTGAGGTAAGGCCCCTCGGCTGCAGCGCTCGCAATCAGCCGGTCCGGCTGGATCCTGGCCACCAGTCCCTGCGCGATCTTGTTTGGCGCGCTACGCAGCTCTTTGGCCAGCTGGAAGCACGGGAACGCGCAGTCGCCCAGGGCGAGATTCGGCGGCGTGGTCAGCGCAGCTTCGACCTGCGCCCGGCGTTCGGCCGGCCAGTCGAGCGCGCTGCACAGGACCTGCGCGATGTGGGCTGTAATCTGCATAGCGAAAATTGCCGGCGGGGAATGACGGAGATTCTAGCCGGTTGCGGCGTTCTGATGTTTCACTGACGACATCTCAAAACAAATCGACCGGATCCACGTCCAGGCTCCAGCGCACGCGACGCTGTGATTCGATGCTGGCAACCGCCTCGCGCCATGCCGGCAGCAGCTGCTGCAGCTCGCGACGCGAGGCGGCCTGCAGAAGCAACTGGCCGCGATAGCGCCCGGCGCGCCTTTCCATCGGTGCCGATGCCGGGCCGAGCACGTTCAGCCCGGCTGGCGCCTGCTCGCGGGCGAGCGCAGCGGCCTCCTGCAGGAAGCTGAAGACCTGCGGACGCTGGCTCGCCTCGGCGCGCAGCAGTGCAAGGCATGCAAAGGGCGGCCAGCCAGCCTGCCGCCTTTCTTCCAGGGCGAGCGTCGCAAACTGCGCGTAGCCCTCCGTGATCAGCACGCGCAGCAGCGGATGCTCGGGGAACAGGGTCTGCAGACAGACCTCGCCCGGATGTTCAGCCCGCCCGGCTCGCCCGGCCACCTGGATGAAGGACTGCGCCAGACGCTCGGCGCTGCGGAAATCGCTGCCGAACAGGCCCTGATCGGCATCGACGATGCCCACCAGGGTAACGCGTGGAAAGTCATGCCCCTTGGTGAGCATCTGCGTGCCCATGAGAATCCGCGCCTCTTCGTTGCGCACCCGGTTGAGCCGGCGCTCGATTTCACCGCGCCGGCGGGTCGTGTCGCGGTCGATGCGTTCGATCTGCTGATCCGGAAAAGCCGCGGCCAGCGCCCGCTCCAGACGTTCGGTGCCCTGCCCGACCGCCTTCAGCTCACCGGCACATTCCGGGCACTGCGCGGGCACCGGGCGTTCGCTGCCGCAATGATGACAGGCGAGCTGACCGCGCTGCTGGTGCAGCACCATGCGGGCATCGCAACGCTTGCACTCCACCACCTGCCCGCAACCGGGGCACATCAGCACCGGCGCATAGCCGCGGCGGTTCAGGTAGATCAACGCCTGGCCGCCGGCATCCAGATGGCGACGTATCGCGGCCAGCAGCGGCTGCGTCAGTCCTTCCCGGGCCACGTGAGTGCGCAAATCGATCAGCGATACGCGCGGCTGACCGGCAGCGCCGGTCCGGGTCGGCAATGCCAGACGGGTATAGCGGCCGCTGCGTGCATTCTCGATCGACTCCAGCGACGGGGTCGCGGAGCCGAGCACCAGGGGCACACCGAGCTCGCGGGCGCGCCACACGGCCAGATCACGCGCAGAGTAGCGCCATCCCTCCTGCTGCTTGTAGGACGGGTCGTGCTCCTCATCGGCGACGATCAGACCCGGGCACCGCAGCGGCGCAAAGATCGCCGAGCGGGTACCGATGACGATAGCCGCCGTGCCATTGCTGACCGCCGTAAAGGCGCGCAAGCGTTCACCATCGCTGAGGCCGGAGTGGAGCAGCGCGATGGGCACTGGAAAGCGGCGCTGAAAACGCTCCAGCAGCTGTGGCGTGAGCCCGATCTCCGGCACCAGCACCAGGCTTTGCCGGCCGGCTGCCAGTGTCTGCTCAATACACCGCAGGTAGACCTCGGTCTTGCCGCTGCCCGTCACGCCATCGAGCAGAAAACAGTGAAAACCCTGCGCCGCATTGATTTGCGCTACCGCCTGCGCCTGGCCGGGCGTCAGCACAGGCTGCACATCCGGCAGAACATTCGCCACCGGCAACAGTGCAGCAGCATGACTGACCGTAATCCAGCCGCGTGCAGCAAGTGCTGACACCGCCTTGCGCCAGGTGCTGCTGACCGCCTCCAGGTCAGCCGCCGCCGCAGGCGCTGTCCGGCCGCGCAGTGCCAGGTAGATCCGGAGTTGTGCCGGAGCCCGGCGCAGCACATCGCTATCTGCGGCCAGACCCTCAACGCTGAGCGCCCAGAGCATCTCTCCGCCAGCGGTATCCCCACCTTCCCTGAGCGCTTTGGGCAAGGCAGCCGCCAGCACCTCGCCGAGCGGATGCTGGTAATAGCGCGACGCCCAGACCAGCATGCGCAGAAGATCCGGCGGCAGCAGCGGCTCGTTATCAAGCACTGACAGCACACGGCGCAACTTGTGCTCCGGCAGATCGCTGACCGGTTTACTGCCCACCAGCCAGCCCATGCGCGTGCTGCGCCCGAAGGGCACACGCACGCGCTGACCGATGCGCAGCGGGCCGTCGGCGGTGGCAGGCGCAAGGTAGTCAAAAACACCCATCAGCGGGGCATCGACTGCAACCTGCAGAATTTGCTGAGCTTCAAGCACGCGGCTGATTTCCATCGGTATCTTTGTTGCGTTGCATTTATCCACAGATCCTGTGGATAAGTCTGTTGATTTCTTGGGGTAAACGGGCTGTCGGGCACAGCATCACAGCAATTATGACAAGCTGAGCAAATTTTGCCCTTAGTATATAGTTCTTATAAAACAGTATCTTGCAATTACATCATCAGGTGTGCAGCGCAAAGAAGCCCTAAACGGCCGACACCTGTGGGAATTGTGCATAACTACAGCTGCCGCACTGCGGTTTTTAAGCAAAAACAGCAGAAAATGCCCTGTATTACGCTCGAAAATCCCCTGCGCCAGCGAGCGGCAAGAGCCAAGCATTGCACATCGCGCAGAACACAATACTGAAAACCCTGTGGGCTCATGCGTACCGTATTGAAGCTTGCAGCCGGGGAATTGGATTTTGCATGTGGAACCCGCATGATTCAGCCAAAGGCAGGGTCGACCCAGGTATGTTGTTCCTCCACGCAGAAGTCAGTGATTTCTCCCAGCAGGTCTTGCGCACCGACGTGGCCGGCATGCCGCTCGAGTGGATTGACTACCGCGATGCTGTGCGCCTCTATTACCTGGAGCAGGTCGCCTACAGTTTTGGCTCGCCCCTGTTTCGCATTCACGGCGGCTTCAACGCTGCAACCCGCATGCAGAGCTGCATTGAAGTCAGCTCGATCATCGCCACGGTCGGTCGGTCGCCCGCAGTTGCCGACCTGATGGACTGCTATGTGCCACCCCTCAACAACAAGACACTGTTCAGGCGCGACTCCAATCTGTGCCTGTATTGCGGGCATCAGCATCCGACGCGCGACCTGACCCGCGACCACGTGCAGCCGCTGTCCAAAAAAGGCACCGATACCTGGAACAACGTCGTCACCGCCTGCCGGCGCTGCAATAACCACAAGGGTGGCCTTACCCCTGAACAGGCGGGCATGCAGCTGATCGCCGTGCCCTTCACGCCCACCTATGCCGAATACATCTACCTGAAGGGCCGTCGCGTGCTCGCTGACCAGATGGAGTTTCTGCTCGCCCACATCCCGCGCACCAGTCCGCTGCATCATCGGCTGGCATCAAGCCTGAAAGCTGGCACACTGGCCTGGCAGTGCGACTCCGGAGCCAGGAATGACCGACCGTAATCTTGAATCGATCCTCCACGAAAACCGCAGCTTTCCACCATCGGCCGAATTCACCGCCAACGCAGGGATCACGGCTGCCGAATTCGCCGCACTCAATGCCGAAGCGAAGCACGACAACGTAGCCTTCTGGGCCCGCCTGGCCCGCCAGGAACTCAGCTGGCACACCTCGTTTCGGCAGACGCTGGACGACACGCAGGCGCCGAACTACCGCTGGTTCGCCGACGGCATACTCAACGCATCCTACAACTGCCTGGACGTGCACCTGGCGACGCGCGGCGACAAGCCCGCAATCATCTTTGAGGGCGAGCCTGGCGACAGCCACACGCTGACCTACCGGCAACTGACGGCTGAGGTCTGCCGCTTTGCCAATGCCTTGAAAGCCCAGGGCATTCAGCCCGGTGACCGTATCGTCATCTATATGCCGATGGTGCCCGAGGCGGTTATCGCCATGCAGGCCTGCGCACGCATCGGAGCGACGCACTCGGTGGTGTTCGGCGGCTTTTCAGCCAACTCGCTGCGCGACCGGATCAACGATGCCAGCGCCCGGATGGTGATCACTGCCGACGGCGGCTGGCGCGGCGGCAAGAATATCGAGCTCAAGTCGGCGGTCGATACCGCGCTCGCAAACGGCTGCAAAACCATCGAGAAGGTCATCGTGCTCAGGCGCACCGGCGAGCCGGTCACCATGCAGGAAGGGCGCGACCTGTGGTGGTCAGACGTGGTGAAGGCTCAGCGTGATCGCTGCGAGCCCACCTGGGTGGGCGCCGAGCATCCCTTGTTTCTGCTCTACACCTCCGGCTCCACCGGCAAGCCGAAGGGCATACAACATTCCACCGCCGGCTATCTGCTCAGCGCCAAACTCACCTCGCAGTGGGTCTTCGACCTGCACGACGAGGACGTCTTCTGGTGTACGGCAGATGTCGGCTGGGTGACCGGACACACCTACGTCTGTTACGGGCCGCTGGCCGCAGGGGCCACCATCGTGATGTACGAGGGCACGCCCATGCATCCGGATGGCGGCCGCTTCTGGCAGGTCTGCGAAAAGCACGGCGTGACCATCTTCTATACGGCACCGACTGCACTGCGTGGACTGATGAAGCTGGGTGACGAGATCCCGGCGAAATACGACCTCTCGAAGCTGCGCCTGCTCGGCAGTGTCGGTGAGCCGATCAATCCCGAGGCGTGGATCTGGTATCACACCGTGATCGGCGGCAAGCGCTGCCCGATCGTCGACACCTGGTGGCAGACCGAAACCGGCGCGATCATGGCCAGCCCGCTGCCGGGCGTGACGGCCACCAAGCCCGGTTCCTGCGCAACGCCAATACCCGGCGTCGACATGGCGATCGTCGATAACGATGGCAATGTGGTCAGCGACCCTGAGCAGGGCGGCTGGCTGGTGATTCGCAAGCCCTGGCCCGGCATGTTGCGCACGATCTGGGGCGACAACGCGCGCTATATCGCGACGTACTGGGCGCAGTTCGGCAACCGCTATTACGTCGCCGGCGATACCGCCCGTCAGGACCGGGACGGCTACTTCTGGTGCATGGGCCGCGCTGACGATGTGCTCAAGGTATCAGGGCACCGGCTCGGCACCATGGAAGTCGAGTCGGCGTTTGTCGCGCACCCGCGCGTTGCCGAGACCGCCGTGGTCAGCCGCCCGCACGAGATCAAGGGCGAATCAATCTTTGCCTATGTGGTGTGCCGCGGACCGCGGCCGACCGGCGCAGATGCTGAAAAGCTGAGCGCCGAATTGCGCGAATTTGTCGGCAAGGAACTCGGTGCCATCGCCAAACCCGACGACATCCGCTTTGCCGACAACCTGCCGAAGACCCGCTCCGGAAAAATCATGCGGCGGCTGCTACGCGCCATCGCGCGCAACGAGGAAATCACGCAGGACATCTCCACCCTGGAGAATCCGGCCATCGTCGAGCAGTTGCGCGGCCGGGCCTGATCAGTACAGCAGGAACTCGCGGCGGATCCCGATCCAGTCCGCCTCATCACGACGCGCAAGCGCATCCAGATCGCCACTGCCGGCCTGCGGGTCATCGACCCACTGGCGCAGCAGCTCGCTGCCGTTGATCAGGTCGATCGCCAGCCGCTCATGTTCATATTCATAGGCAAATTCACGCCACAACGGGTAGTCCGGCTGCAGACTGCGCAGCGCCTTGAAGGCCAGCGCCTGCAGACGCCACGGCCGGAAGCTGGCGTGGTCGTAGGCCGGGTCATCGACATGGATCTGGATGCCGCTGCACAGCCGGCCGGCATGTTTCTGGAAGGTGGGCTCGAAGCAGCAACTGCGCAGGCGGCAACCCTGCAGCCATTCCGGCGCAAGTTTTTGCATCTCCCTGAGCAGGGCGTCGGCGGGGAGATCAGGTGCGCCGAACAATTCCAGCGGCCGCGTGGTGCCGCGCCCCTCGGAAAGCGTGGTGCCTTCGAGCATGACCGTGCCGGCATAGCAGCGCGCCATCGACAGGTTCGGCGCATTGGGACTGGGATTGATCCAGCTGCGCTCGCCGGTGGGCCAGCCATGGCCGGGAGCCGCATCAGGTTCCCAGTCCTGCATGGCGATCACGCGATAATCGAGATCCAGGCGCAGTGTGCGCACAAACCACTGGCCCAGTTCACCGAGGGTCATGCCATGCCGCATCGGCAGCGGACCGGCACCGACGAAACTCTCCCAGCCGGCACGCAACGTAA
>JBIJCV010000311.1:0-2933 GCA_044344525.1 Gammaproteobacteria bacterium
TCTGGCCGCTCGCTTGCGAAGAAGGCATCTACCTGGGCCTGACTCGTCAGGTCGAGCTCGTCGCGACGGCGCACGAGGAGGTGCCGGCACCCCTCTGCCTCCAGCCGCCGCATGATCGCCGAACCCACCATGCCGCGGTGGCCGGCAATGAAAATCCGTGCGTCTTCCAGTCCGCGAGGCTCGCTACTCATGGTGAGTGAAGATGGAATAGCCTTCCCGTGCGACAAGAGAATCCCGCTCTGCAAGTCGTAGATCAGCCTCCACCATTTCCGTGACAAGTGCTTCGATTGATGTGGTTGCCGTCCACCCGAGTTTCTCCCGCGCCTTGCCCGGGTCGCCCAGAAGCGTGTCAACCTCGGTGGGCCGGTAGTAGCGCGGATCAACCCGCACGATCACGTCACCGGGCTTTGTGCCGGTGACGGCATTGCTGGTTGCTGCCACCCGGCCAATCTCCTGGGCACCTTTGCCTTCCCAGCCAATGGTGATGCCGAGACCTGCAGCTGCCAGTTCCACAAAGCGGCGCACCGATATCTGTTTGCCCGTGGCAATGACATAGTCCTCCGGAGCCGATTGCTGCAGCATGAGCCACTGGGCGACAACGTAATCCCGGGCGTGGCCCCAGTCGCGCAAAGCGTCCAGGTTGCCCAAATGGATTGATGGCTGCAGCCCCAGCCGGATTCGGGCCAGGCCGCGGGTTATCTTCCGGGTGACGAATGTCTCGCCGCGCACCGGGGACTCGTGGTTGAAGAGAATGCCATTGCAGGCATACAGGCCATAGGCTTCCCGGTAATTCACCGTGATCCAGTAGGCATAAAGCTTTGCCACGCCATAAGGAGAGCGCGGATAAAAAGGCGTGGTTTCCTTCTGCGGGATTTCCTGAACCAGTCCGTACAGCTCCGATGTCGAGGCCTGATAAAACCTCGTCTTGTCTGCCAGGCCAAGGATCCGGATGGCTTCCAGCACTCTCAGTGTGCCCACGCCGTCGGCATTGGCCGTGTATTCCGGGGTCTCGAATGACACGGCCACGTGGCTTTGAGCCGCAAGGTTGTATATCTCGTCGGGCTGGACCTGTTGAATGATGCGGATCAGGTTTGTCGAGTCCGTCAGGTCGCCATAGTGGAGGACGAAGCGCCGGTCGGGCTCATGGGGATCCTGATAAAGATGGTCTATGCGATCTGTATTGAGAGAGGATGATCGCCGCTTGATGCCGTGCACCTCATAGCCCTTGGCCAGCAGGAATTCTGCGAGATAAGAACCGTCCTGGCCGGTGACTCCGGTGATCAGTGCGCGTTTCATGGGTCGCCCGCCAATATATGCACTTGCCAAAGCTCCATGCTATGAGTCCGATTCCACATATTTTTTGTCACCCGTCGGATATGCTCTGCGGACAGGCAGGCACCCGGATTCTACCCTTGTCAGCTCGCGGTTTGTCGGGCTGATCGATTGCGGTGCGGACTGCCATGAAGGCAGGTGGAGTGCGAATAATGCGGTTGGTTCCGGTCATTCTGTGCGGCGGCTCGGGCAGTCGGCTTTGGCCGCTGTCGCGATCGCATTATCCGAAGCAGCTGTTGCGCCTGCTGGGTGACCGCTCGCTCCTGCAGGACACCGCCATACGGCTGTCAGCCGTGCCCGATGCAGGTACACCACTGGTCGTCTGCAATGAAGCCCAGCGTTTCATGGTCGGTGACCAGTTGCGCGAGATCGGCCATGCCACCGGGTTGATCCTCGAGATCGAGGGACGCAACACGGCACCGGCGGTGGCGGTGGCAGCGCACAAGGCGCTGCAGCACGCAGGCTCGGACGTATTGCTGCTGGTCTCGCCAGCGGACCATGTGATCCAGTCCGTGCCGGCCTTTGTAGAAGCGGTCAGCCGTGCACGCCCGGCGGCCGAGTCTGGCGCGCTGATCACCTTTGGCGTGGTGCCAACCAGTCCGGAGACCGGCTACGGGTACATCCGCGCGAGGCCGGAACCGGGACTGGTTGCCCCGGTCGAGGAGTTCGTGGAAAAACCGGATGCCGAAACCGCCCTGCGCTATCTGCGCTCGGAGGCCTATCTGTGGAACAGCGGCATTTTCCTGTTTTCCGCCCAGGCATACCTGAGGGAGCTGGAACAGTATGCGCCGGGCATGGCGCAGGCTGCCTTGCGCGCGATCGAGACCGGATCAGTCGCGGCGGACTGCCTGACGCTCGGCCACGATGCGTTCAAGGCCTGTCGCAATGAATCGATCGATTACGCGGTCATGGAGAAAACGCGGCATGCCTCGGTGGTGCCGCTTGCGGCAGGCTGGAGCGACGTGGGGTCCTTCACCGCGATGCTTGATGCCAGCGAGCGTGATGCACAGGGCAACGCCTTGACCGGCGACGTGGTCGCCCTCGATTGCCGGGATTCCCTCGTGCGTGCCGAGAGCCGGCTGGTTGCCGTGGCGGGCCTCGAGAACTGTGTGGTCATCGAAACCAGCGATGCGGTGCTTGTCACGACACGCGCGCATGCCCAGAGCGTGAAACAGCTGGTCGGCCTGCTGGATGCCGCGGGCCGGACGGAAACGCAGCTCGGTCGCAAGGTATTTCGCCCCTGGGGCAGTTACGACAGCCTCGACGGCGCGCCCGGCTTTCAGGTCAAGCGCCTGACGGTACTGCCCGGTGCGATCCTGTCGCTGCAGCTGCACCGGCATCGTGCCGAACACTGGGTTGTCGTATCAGGGCTGGCGCGCGTCACCTGCGGTTCCGAGGTATTCGAGCTTGACGTCGGCGCACACACTTTCATTCCGCGCGGTGCGCAGCATCGCATCGAGAATCCAGGCACCAAGGTACTGGAGATCATTGAAGTCCAGATCGGTGACTATCTCGGCGAGGACGATATCGTGCGTCTTGATGACCGCTATGGTCGTCAGGGTCGGACTGACTGAGGATCGCGCGTGACCGCCCAGTTGCTG
>JBIJCV010000022.1:0-10571 GCA_044344525.1 Gammaproteobacteria bacterium
TCAATGCCTTCTTGCACTCCATCATGCCGGCCCCAGTGCGCTCGCGCAGTTCTTTCACCAGACTTGCGGCAATCGTCATCACGACTCTCCAGATTCATAAACAGGGGCCCGTGCAATCAACGGAACCGGGGTGGCGACTGTACGGCGCCGGAAAAATATCCGGGCTGCAACAAGCAGCCCGGCATGAGGCAGACTGGCCGGTGAAATCAGGCCTCTGCGTCGGTCTGACCGCCCGAGGCCGCAGCGTCAGCGGCCTCCGGCTCGGTCTTTGCAGCCGGACTGCGCGTCGCAGCCGGCTTGCGCGGCGGCCGCTTGCTTGCGCTGGCACGCCGGCCTTCCGGGTTCGCCCGGGGGCGACCATCGGCATCGAGTTCGACAAAATCATCTTCACCCATCGGCAGGGCAGGAATTGCCGACTGACCGGCAATCACCGCATCCGCGATCGCCATGGCGTAAAGCTCGGCTGCGCGCATGGCATCATCGTTGCCAGGCACCATGTACTGAACGCCATCCGGAGACGAATTGGTATCGACGATGCCAACAACCGGAATACCGAGCTTGTTGGCCTCATGTACGGCAATCTTTTCATGGCCGACATCGATCACGAAGATCGCATCCGGCAACGATGCCATGCTTTTCACGCCACCCAGGCTGCGCTCAAGCTTTTCACGTTCACGCCGACGTTCCAGAACTTCTTTCTTGGTCAGACGCGCGAAGGTGCCATCCTCCTCCATCGCATCAAGCTCTTCGAGGCGCTTGATGGACTGCTTGATGGTCTTGAAGTTGGTCAGTGTGCCACCCAGCCAACGATGGCTGACATGCGGCATGCCGCAGCGGGTCGCCTGAGCCTTCACCGAGTCACCGGCCGAACGCTTGGTGCCGACGAACAGCACCTTGCCACCGTTGGCCGCCAGCGAACTGATGAAGTTCGTCGCCTTGCGGAACATCGGAACCGTGTGTTCGAGATTGATGATGTGGATATTGTTGCGGGCACCAAAGATATATGGGCCCATTTTCGGATTCCAGTAGCGAGTCTGGTGGCCAAAATGCACACCGGCCTCGAGCATCTGGCGCATGCTCACGTCAGTCATGGTAACTCCTTGAAGTTTGGGTTCGAACCTCCGCGAACCCCATCCGGCAACCCCGCCCCGCAGCGGGATCCCGTATGCCAGGATCTCGATGTGGTAGAAGGGCACCCCGCCGGACGTGTCGGAACGCGTGTGGATTTCGTTGCCTCTAGGGCGCGCGCTTTATACCATACCGGGTTAGCGGCAACAACGCGCTCGCAGGGTCGTTCCTCTTCTTTTGCCGGGGCCCGGCTCAGGGCTGCAGCAAGGATCGAATGGCCATCTCAATCAAAACCCCCGCAGAACAGGATGCCATGCGGCTGGCCGGACGCCTGACGGCCGATGTCCTGGACATGATCGGCCCTTATGTACAGCCCGGTGTCAGCACCGACGAACTGGACCGGATCTGTCATGACTTTATTGTTAACGTGCAGCATGCGATACCTGCCCCGCTGAACTACCGTGGCTTCCCGAAATCCATCTGTACGTCGGTAAACCATGTGGTCTGCCATGGCATCCCGGGCGAACGGATCCTCAAGAGCGGCGATATCGTCAACGTGGATATCACCGTCATCAAGGATGGCTTTCATGGTGACAGCAGCCGGATGTTCTTCGTCGGCAAGAGCACGGTACAGGGTGAACGGGTGGTGAGCGCCTCCCGTGAAGGTCTCTGGAAAGGCATAAGCCAGGCCCGGCCCGGTAACCGGCTCGGTGATATTGGTCATGCCATCCAGACTTTCGTGGAGGCCCAGGGTCTGAGTGTGGTGCGGGAGTACTGCGGCCACGGTATTGGTCGCGTATTTCATGAAGATCCGCAGGTTCTGCACTACGGCGACCCGAACACGGGACCCGAGCTGCGCCCGGGCCAGACATTCACGATTGAGCCAATGGTCAATATCGGCAAACGGCATGTCCGGCTGCTGGCAGATGGCTGGACTGTTGTGACACGCGATCATTCGCTGTCTGCCCAGTGGGAACACACCATTCTGATCACTGACAGCGGTTGTGAAGTCCTCACCCAGGGCGCCAACGAGCAGCGATGAACCAGCTCGCGAGCCAGCCCATCGCCCTGACTGACGAGGCCCGCGAACTGGCCGCCAGCATTCTGACTGCTGATGGCAGCGCCATCGACTGGGCAAAGGTTTCCGCCTTGCACTGTCAGCCGGGCAAAGCCCATGACACACTGCTGGTGCAACTCCGCCATATCCTTGCCTGCGGCAGTGCTGCACTCAAACAGCGCTTTCTGGCTGGCGAAGTCACGGTGCAGCTAATCGCTGACCGGGCGCGGCTGGTTGATTTGGTCATCTGCGATGCCTGGCGCGGCAGCACGGGAGCAGACCATGCCGGTTGCGCACTGGTGGCAGTGGGCGGTTATGGCCGCGGTGAACTGCATCCCTGCTCGGACGTCGACCTGCTGGTCCTCATGCCGCCAGAAACCGCCGGGCAGGTCGACGATGGTCTGTCCGCGTTCCTCACCCTGTTGTGGGATGTGGGCATCGAAATCCGCCATAGCGTGCGAAATGCCCAGCAGTGCCGGCAGGATGCGGCCCAGGATCTGACCGTCCTCACCACACTGATGGAATCCCGCCTGCTGCTCGGACCGGAAGAGCTGCTGCAGAGCATGCGCGCGGCGATCGCTCCGGAACACATCTGGTCATCGCGCGATTTTTTCGAAGGCAAGCTTCGCGAACAACAGACTCGTCATCACCGCTACGACGATACCGTCCACAACCTGGAACCGGACGTCAAAGGCAGTCCTGGCGGTTTGCGCGACATACACACCATCGCCTGGGTCGCACGCCGTGAATTCGGCAGCGACAACCTCGAGGACCTGGTCAAGCGCGGATTTCTGAGCACACCAGAACTTCGCCTGCTTCTCCAGGGCAGGGAGTTTCTATGGCGCATCCGCTTTGCCCTGCATCTGCTCACCGGCCGCCATGAGGATCGCCTGCTGTTCGATCATCAGTCGCGCATCGCCCAGCTGTTTGGCTATCAGGACGCCTCGTACATGCTGGCAGTCGAACAACTCATGCAGCGCTACTACCGCACCGTCATGGACCTGAGCCGGCTCAACGAGATGATCCTGCAACAGTTCCAGGAAGCCATTCTCAGCAACCCGGATACGGCCATCGAACCGGTCAACGAGCGTTTTCAGGTCCGCAACGGCTTTTTGCAGGTCACAGCAGATGACGTATTCGACAGCACGCCATCTGCCCTGCTGGAACTCTTTCTGCTCCTGCAGCAGCACCCGGAACTGAAGGGCGTCAGCGCCGGAACCATTTCACTGATCAGGCGCAGCCTGAACCTCATCGACGACGGCTTCCGCCAGGATCCACGCAACCAACGTCTTTTCCTGCAAATCCTGCGCGCCAAGGAAGGTGTAACTCACGAACTCCGGCGCATGAACCGCTATGGCGTACTCGGCCGCTACGTTGCCGCCTTCGGACGCATCGTGGGACGCATGCAGTACGACCTCTTTCATGCCTACACAGTCGACGAGCACACCCTGTTCGTGGTCAGCCATCTGCGACGGTTTGCCCTGTCCCGATACGATCACGAATATCCGCGCTGCTCGGAGATCATGCGCTCGCTGCCGGCGCCCGAACTCGCCTACCTGGCGGGACTGTTTCACGATATCGCCAAGGGGCGCGGCGGCGATCATTCCGAACTCGGGGCGCTGGATGCGGAATCCTTTGTACTCGAGCATGGCATGAGCCGCTACGATGCCAGACTGGTCGCATGGCTCGTCCGCCACCATCTCAGCCTGTCACTGACGGCCCAGAAACGCGACATCAGCGACCCGGCGATCATCAGCGAGTTTGCCGCGCTGCTGGGTGACGAAGTCCACCTGGATTACCTCTACCTGCTGACCGTTGCCGACGTCCGTGGCACCAATCCGAAACTGTGGAACTCCTGGAAAGCACAGCTCTTCGAGGAGCTTTACAACCAGGCCAAGCGGGCCCTGCGCCGCGGACTCGAAAACCCCATCGACCGTGACGAACTGGTTGCTGAACGCAGGGCTGCCGCGCGCACCCTGCCGGCAGCGGCCGGTATTCCCGCTGCTCGACTCGAGGAAATCTGGTCCGAGCTTGGCGACGAGTATTTCCTGCGCTACCACCCGGAGGAAATCGCCTGGCATACACGACTGCTCGCGGCCCGCGAGGACGAAGGCCGGCGGGTCCTGGTCGGGATCCAGGATGAGGCCTCGCGCGCCGGCACTTCAGTGATTACCTATGCGCCACAGGACCGCTATACCTTCGCAATTGCCACTGCGGTACTGGACGAACTGGGCCTCAATATCGCTGACGCGCGCATCATCCGCCTCAACAACGGTTTCCGCCTGTCCACCTACGTGGTACTGGAAAGCGGCGGACATATCCTCGACAGCGACCGGCGCGAACAGATCAGGCAACGCCTGGAGCAGGCCATTACCGCCGGCGAAACCCGCGGACTGAAAGTGACCCGGCGACCACCGCGCCAGGTACGCATGTTTACCACCCCGACTCTGGTCAGCTTTGGCAGTGACGACGTCAACAACAGAACCGTCATGGAGATCGTTGCAAGCGACCGTCCCGGACTGCTGTGCCAGATCGGCCAGGTGCTGCGCAGCCATGAAATCGGCATTCAGGCAGCCAAGATACTCACCGTCGGCGAACGTGCCGAGGATGTTTTCTATATCACGAGTCCGAATGGCAATCCGCTGTCCGAAGCCGCGTGCGAACGGCTGAAGGAAGGCCTGATCCTTGCCCTCGACAACGGCACCTGAGATGCCGGTACCCATCATTCACACAACAACCGCCGGAACCCGATCGTGAACACAGACACACTCAGCACCATCATCGACAATGCCTTCGAACAACGCGCCTCGCTCGACATGCAAAATCCGCCGCCAGCGATCCGTACCGCGGTACAGACCGCCATCGACATGCTCGATCGCGGCACGGCGCGTGTGGCGGAAAAGACTGCAACCGGATGGGTAGTCAACCAATGGCTGAAGAAAGCCGTGCTACTGCACTTTGGCATCGAACGAAACGTGCGCATCGAGGGCGGCTTCACCGATTTTTATGACAAGGTACCGCTGAAGTACGGCAACTGCAGCCAGGAAGAATTTGCCGCAGCTGGCGTACGGGTAGTGCCGGGCGCGATCGTCAGGCGCGGGGCACATGTAGCCCGCGATGTGATCCTGATGCCCTCGTTTGTGAATATCGGCGCATTTGTCGACAGTGGCACCATGGTCGACACCTGGGTGACGGTGGGCAGCTGCGCGCAGATCGGGCGCAAGGTGCATCTCTCCGGCGGCGTGGGCATCGGTGGCGTCCTGGAACCCCTGCAGGCCAATCCGACCATCATCGAAGACAACTGTTTTATCGGCGCACGGTCAGAGATCGTCGAGGGCGTGGTTGTCGAAGAAGGGGCGGTCATTTCGATGGGCGTTTTTATCGGCCAGAGCACGCGCATCTACGATCGCGATAAAGACGAAATCCTCTACGGGCGCGTGCCCGCCGGAGCGGTCGTCGTACCTGGAACGCTGCCATCGAGCAAGGGCGCCTGCAGCTTGTATTGTGCGGTAATCGTCAAGCGCGTCGATGCCAAAACACGCGCCAAGACTTCCCTTAATGAGCTGTTGAGAACAGACTGAAATGATGCCATCGACCGGGGACAGTACGCTCGATTTCGCCTGCGATCTGCTGCGCAGACCATCGGTCACACCGACCGACGCCGGCTGCCAGTCGCTGATTGGCGACCGCCTGGCTGCTGCCGGCTTCAGCGTCGAACACCTGCAGTTCGGTGAAGTCAGCAATCTCTGGGCACGCCACGGTCAGGGTGGTCCGGTGCTCTGTTTTGCCGGACATACCGACGTGGTGCCGGCCGGGCCAGTACAGGACTGGCAGACCGATCCCTTCGTACCGGAAATCCGCGATGGCGTTCTCTACGCACGGGGCGCCGCCGACATGAAAGCCAGCCTTGCGGCAATGGTGGATGCGGCAACCGGCTTCACGGCAGCAAACCCCGAACACAAGGGATCGATCGCATTCCTGATCACCAGCGATGAAGAAGGTCGCGCCCAGGATGGCACGAAGCGTGTCATGCAGTGGCTCGCCGAGCGCGGCGAAAAGATCGACTGGTGTGTCATTGGCGAACCATCCGGCAAAGATCGTCTTGGTGACACGGTACGCGTGGGCCGGCGCGGATCCCTGAGCGGCATACTGACCGTGCACGGTGTTTCCGGACATGTCGCCTATCCGCACATGATCAGCAATCCGATCCAGGCTTTTGCACCGGTACTCACCCGCCTCTATGCCGAGCCCGTCGATCAGGGTAACGAATTTTTCCCGCCATCCAGTTTTCAGGTGGTGAAGCTCGAAAGCATCGGCGATGCGGTCAACAGTACCCCCGGCACACTCAGCGCCCGCTTCAATTTCCGCTATTCAACCGTCTGGACACACCAGCGTCTGCGTGCACATGTGGAAAAGCTGTTTGCCGAATCCGGCATGAAGTACACGCTGGACTGGCACCTGTCGGGAGAACCGTTTCTGACACCGCCGGGCCAGCTCACTGATGCGGTCAGCGGAGCCATCGCCAGCATCACCGGGATCACGCCAACGCTGTCCACCGGCGGAGGGACCTCGGACGGCAGGTTCATCGCACCAAGCGGTACTCATGTCATCGAGTTTGGTGCCGTCAACGCAACAATTCACAAGCCGAACGAGCAGATACCTGTCGCTGATATCAATACGATGCGCGCGGTCCACCGCGAGATTCTCGAACGACTGCTAAACCAGCCATAACCGCCGAGGCGACTTCAGTACCAGCGTGCCGGCCAGCCTCTGCCACGCCAGTTCACCACGACACCGAAAGCACCCAGTACTAGCAGTGCGATCAGCACCCAGCCCGGCATGCTCAGGCCAAACAGGGTCCAGTCCACCTTGGCACATTCACCCGAACCGGACAGGACCGTCATGAGCATTTCGCCGACCGGGAATGCCTCCAGCATGAAGTCGAGTCCGGGACCGCAAGCTGGCACCCGCTCCGGTGGCAAGGCCTGCAGCCAGAGTTGCCGGCCGGCAACACCGCAGCCTGCCAGCGCAGTCAATGCGATAAAGATCGCGTAGACGCGCCGACCCACTGGCCCTGCCGCATGCACAGCCGCGACGAGAAACAGAAGCCCGAGACAGATCACCGCCACCCGCTGAAAAATACACAGTGGGCAGGGTTCCAGACCGAGGATGTTCTGCGCGTAAAGCGCATACGCGGTCAGCGCGGCGCAGACCAGAAATCCGGCTGTATTCGCGCCGCGCACCGTACTGAAAATATTCATCCTGCCGATCATGCCAACCATCCGAAAAATACCGTCATAAACCGACTCCGGTTCCTCCCGATGTTACCCGGTCACGCAGATAATTCGGCAGTGCAAGCGCCGGCGCAACCGTCTCGCCACGCAGAAACTTCGGATAGGCCAGTGCAGCCACGTCTGCCGCCGATGGCCGCAGCTCTAGATCCAGTCCGGTCAGCACATCGCCAAACCGGTCGCGCAGAGCAGGATATGCCAGCCAGCCGGGTCCCACAGCAAAGCACGACGGCAAGCCGGCACAGCTGACCTCCTCAGGCTGCAAAAGCGCATCAGCTTGCAGGCTGCGCACACCTTTCTCATCATCAACTGCATAAACCGCGAAGTAGACCTGCCCCATCCGCGCATCCAGACAACAGGCAACCGGGCGCGTCTGTGATGTACGTAATCCGGCCATGGCCAAGGCTGCCAGTGTCGATACGGGAACGACAGGCAACTGCCGGGCAAAGCCGAGTGCCTGCACCAGGGCTGCCGCGACCCGTACCCCGGTAAAACTTCCTGGTCCAGCGCCAAAGGCCAGACAATCCAGTTGCTCCAGACTGGTGCCGGTTTCCTCAAGTAATTCCTGAAGCCATGTGTAGATCGCACGAGACGGCGTCTGCAGCCCTTCGGCAGCACGCACGGCGATCCTTGCCCCCCGGACCAGGGCGAGACTGGGAAAATCCGTGGCTGTCTCAACAGCCAGGCAGCAAAAAACCCGATCCTTCACTGCCAAGCTTTCAAACAGCCATACATGGGGACAACCGGAACGGCCAGGGAATACAAGCGCGTCAGTATAGGGGATCCCTGATCTGTATAATCGCCCTCCAATCGCATCTGCGGCCGGGCCTGCAGCTACGATTACTTCACAATAATCAAGGATCTTCGATGACTACAAGCAATACGGAGTTGCGTGGCTGGGTGGACTTGGTCGCTGCACTGACCAAGCCGGCGAAAATTCACTGGTGCGATGGATCGGAAACCGAATACCTCGGCCTGATCGCCGAGATGCAGAAGAGCGGCGACCTCGTTGCCCTCAACCAGAAAACCTATCCGAACTGCTATTTGCATCGCTCCAACCCTTCAGACGTGGCACGCGTCGAACACCTGACCTTCGTCTGCAGCACAGACCGCGAAGCCGCCGGCCCCAACAACAACTGGATGGCGCCGGATGAGGCACATCAGAAAATGGACGGGCTGTTCGCCGGCGCAATGCAGGGCCGGACCCTGTATGTGATCCCCTACTGCATGGGGCCAATCGACTCACCTTATTCACGCTGTGGCGTGGAGATTTCCGACAGCGCCTACGTCGCTGCCAACATGAAACTCATGACGCGCATGGGCAAGGCCGCCCTGGAGCGCATTGAGCGCGAAGGAAAGTTTGTGCGCGGCCTGCACTCCACCGGTGACCTGAATCCCGACCGCCGCTTCATCATGCATTTTCCGGAAGAACTGCTGATCCAGAGCATCGGTTCCGGTTACGGCGGCAATGCACTGCTCGGCAAGAAATGCCATGCACTGCGTATTGCCAGCTGGCAGGCCCGACAGGAAGGCTGGCTTGCAGAACACATGCTGCTGGTCGAAATCGAGAATCCGGCTGGTGAGCGCTACTACATTGCTGCTGCTTTTCCGTCGGCGTGCGGCAAAACCAACCTTGCGATGCTTATCCCGCCTGAATCGATGGCTGGCTGGAAGGTGCGCACGCTGGGCGACGATATCGCATGGCTGCATCTGGACGACGAAGGTCAGCTGCGCGCAATCAATCCGGAGGCCGGCTACTTTGGCGTGGTACCCGGCACCGGGCCAACCACCAATCGCAACGCCTACGACATGATCAGGCACGAGACTATTTACACCAACGTCGCGATGACGGCTGACAAGGAGCCATGGTGGGAAGGCAAGGGTGATGGTGCGCCGGCCTTAGACTGGCAAGGCCGCCCTTACGATGTGAAGAATGGCCCGGCCGCGCACCCGAATTCCAGATTCACGGTATCGGCACAGCAGGGTTCGAGTTACTCACCACTCGCAGACGACCCGAAAGGCGTACCCATCAGCGCTATCGTATTCGGTGGCCGTCGCCGGGAACTGGCACCGCTGGTGTATCAGGCCAAGAGCTGGCGCCATGGCGTATTGATGGGTGCCGGAGTGGCATCTGAAACCACTGCGGCCGCGACTGGTACGGTCGGCGTGACCCGCCGCGATCCGATGGCCATGAAGCCGTTTTGCGGTTACAACTTCGGTGATTACTGGAAGCACTGGCTGAGTTTTGAAAAGCGCGCCAAAAAGCTGCCGGCCGTATTCCATGTCAACTGGTTTCGCCAGGATGACAGCGGACATTTCCTGTGGCCGGGCTTTGGCGACAACCTGCGGGTCATCCAGTGGATCACGGAACGCTGCTCAGGCAAGGTCGGCGCGCGTGAAACACCGATCGGATTCCTGCCCAACAGTGCGGATATCGACAGCCGCGGCATGGATCTCAGGGCGGGTGCACTCGACGCGCTGCTGAATGTCGATGCAAGCCAGTGGCAGGCAGAGATGGCATCCGTTGAAACCTATCTGAAGGAGTTCGGTGAGCGGCTGCCGGCGGAACTGCTGGAAGAGCATCGCCGCGTAGTCAGCGACCTCGGCTGATCGACAAGCCGGCAGTTGCGGGGCGGGCCTCGCGCCCGCTCGGCGCTGTCAGCTTTCCACGCTGTATTCGATGGCCAGCGGTGTGCCGCGGCTGGCAACACGCCCCATGCTGATAATACCGCTGCCAGTCAGCACTGCGCTGTCGCCACGCAGGTAGATCTCTTCCCTGCCGTCCTGCTGTATGAAAGTACCATTGGTGCTCTCATCTACCAGCACAAAGCGATTGCGGGCAGCATCCACACGCGCATGTATGCGCGATATCAGGTTGCCCTTTATCACCACATCGTTTTCATCGGCACGGCCCATGGTGACAGTCACCTTGCCCTTGTCGCCAACGATGACCTCCTGACCGCGAAACCGGAGGTACAGGCGCAGGTTGCGCACTGACTCCCGGTGCCCCGGATCGATCGACGGCAACATGTTGGTTGCCTCTTCCGGCTGCCACAGCACCTCAAATACCGCGACCTCGTCGGACTGCCCCTTGGGTGTCGCCACATCGATCTGGCGTACCAGCGCCCGCCACTGTGGACTCAACTGCTCCACAA
>JBIJCV010000127.1:0-5400 GCA_044344525.1 Gammaproteobacteria bacterium
GGCGATGTGGTTGGCGTAGAGAGCGCAGAGCTCGGTTGGCCGCTGCGTGAAGCGATGCACCAGATTGCAGCCACCGGTCACGGTATCGTCGTCCTGCTGCGCTATGGCGAGTCACCGCGCGAGTTGATGGCGGCGGTGAAATCCCTGAACCGCGCCGACGGTGCGGAGCGGCCGGCGCCAGCCGGCGGGGCGGTATTGCGCAGCTATGGAATCGGTGCCCAGATCCTGCGTGATCTGGGCGTGCAGCGGATGCGCGTGCTGAGTGCACCGAAGCAGATGCATGGCCTGTCCGGATTCGGTCTGGAGGTCGTGGAGTATGTCGATACGGCCAACCGGCTGCAGGCAGGCTGAGCGGATGCGCATCATGGAAGGACAACTGGTGGCCCGCGACATGCGTTTTGTCATCGTCGCGGCGCGCTTCAACGACCTGATCGTCAGGAATCTGGTCGATGGTGCCGTGGATGCGCTCAAGCGGCATGGTGCTGCGGAGGCTGATATACAGGTGGTGCGTGTACCCGGTGCTTTCGAGTTGCCGCTGGCAGCGCATCGTCTGGCCCGGTTGCGACGCTACGACGCCATCGTGGCGCTGGGCGCGGTGATCCGCGGGCAGACGCCACACTTCGATTTCGTCTGTACGGAATGTGCCGCCGGACTCAATCGCGTCAGTCTGGAGTTCGAGGTGCCGGTGGGATTCGGTGTGCTGACCTGCGATACGGTGGATCAGGCCATGGATCGTGCCGGCGGCAAGGGTGGCAACAAGGGCACGGATGCGGTGCTGGCTGCGCTGGAGATGGCCAATCTCCTGCGGCAGCTGGAAGGCTGATCGCCGCGCATGGCTGCCACAGGTCGACATGGTTCGCGTCGTCTGCTGGTGCAGGCGCTGTATCAGCACCAGCTGAGCGGACATTCAGCGGCGGAAATCGCCACGCAGTTCGCCGTACAACGCGACTTCCGGCTCGTCGATGTGGATTATTTCCGCCTGCTGCTCGGCGAGATTCTCGGTGATACGACCGCTCTGGATCAGTTGCTGACGGAGAAGGCCGACCGGCCGGTTGCTCAGCTTGATCCGGTTGAGCGGGGCATACTCTGGCTGGGGCTGGCCGAACTGAAACTGCATCGCGAGGTGCCGGTGAAGGTCGTGATCAACGAAGCGGTAAAACTCGCACATGAGTTCGGCGCCCAGGACGGGCATCGGTACATCAACGCCGTTCTTGATCAGATTGCACCGGCACTGCGCCCGGCCGCCTGACAGTACAGGTAGCGTGCCGGTGGATGAACGGACGCTGATCACCAGATACTTCGCCGGCCGCAGCAGCCGCCGCAGCGATGTGCTGCTGGGTATCGGTGACGATGCTGCTGTGCTGCGCTTCGAGCCCGGCTGGGATCTCGTGGTGGCGACTGACAGCATCGCCGAAGGCACGCATTTTCCCGCAGATATTCCGGCTCGTGCGATCGGTCACCGCTGTCTCGCCGTCAATCTCAGTGATCTGGCCGCCATGGCGGCCGAGCCGCTGTGGTGTTCGCTCGCTTTGTCTTTGCCGAAGCCTGATCCGCTGTGGCTGGAGGCGTTTTCATCCGGGCTGTTCGCGCTGGCCGATCGCTTCGAGTGTGCGCTCATCGGCGGCGACACGGTGCGTGGTCCGCTGGCCGCCACCGTCACCGTGCACGGCCGGGTCAGGCCAGGCGCAGCCGTGACCCGCGCGGGTGCGCGTGCTGGCGACGGGATCTGGGTAACCGGTAATCCCGGTGATGCGGTGGCAGGTCGCCATCTGCTGGCTGCGACTGATGCTGTGCCTGCAGCGGTCAGGGAGGCACTGTGCAGGCGTTTTCTGTATCCAGAGCCGCGCGTCGAGGTGGGCCGCGCCCTGGGCGGGCTGGCAACCGCGATGCTCGATGTCTCGGATGGGTTGCATGACGATGTGGGCAAGCTGATGACGGCGAGCGGCATGGGCGCTGAACTCGATGCCGGACTGCTGCCGCTGTCGGCCGAACTCAGAGCCGTGGCTGCAGAGCGTGCCATCGAATACGCACTTACCGGCGGTGATGACTACGAGTTGTGTTTTACGCTGCCAGAGCCGGCAACGGGCCGGTTGCAGGCACTGGCAGCCGAATGGACGGTGGCGGTCACCCGGATCGGCACCGTGGTGAGCGAGTCGGGCGTCCGCTGGCGGTACCGGGATCGGCCGCTGCAGGTGCCGGATACCACCTTCAGGCACTTTTGATGAGCAGGACCCGCTCAGCCCGCATTGCCTGGCAGGATGTCCTGCGTGATCCGGTGCACTGGCTGGCTTTCGGTTTCGGTGCCGGCCTGCTGCCGGTGGCGCCCGGCACCTGGGGTTCCCTGCTGGCCGTGTTTCTCTACTGGTGGTTGCCGCCGCTGCCGCTGCCGGTGCTGCTGACTGGCCTGGCGCTGGTCTTTGTTGCCGGTTGCGTGATCTGCGGCACAAGCGCCCGGCGTCTCGGCGTGCATGATCATGGCGGAATCGTATTTGACGAGTTCGTGGGCCAGTGGCTGGTGCTGACAGTCACGCCGCACACGTTGCTCTGGTATCTGCTGGCCTTTGTGCTGTTCCGGAGCATGGATATCTGGAAGCCCTGGCCGATTCGGGAGGCTGATCACAGATTGCGTGGCGGCCTCGGAATTATGCTCGATGACGTTCTGGCGGCCGGATATGCGGCATTGGTCGTCGGGGGACTGCAGTTTCTGCCGCTGGCATAAGTTCCTCAGGTTCTGTCCGCATGGTTCAGCTTCCGAAACCGAGTGTTGCGCCAGCCGCCTCGGCGGAGGTTCCGGACAAGATCGGCAAGTACCCGATCATCAAGGTGGCCGGCAAAGGCACGACCGGCACCATCTATCTTTCGCACGATCCCTATTTCCGCCGTGATGTCGCGATCAAGGTCTATGCGATCACGACCGATGATGAGCCGCAGCGGGCCAAGATCGCCCGCAAGATGTTCTTCAACGAAGCGCATATGGTGGGCATGCTTCAGCATCCCAACATCCTGCCGATCTACGATGCCGGCGAGGAAGACGGCAAGTACTACGTCGTGATGGAGCATGTGCAGCGGGCCCGGACGCTGGAGGCCTACTGTCGTCCCGATAATCTGCTGCACATCGAGGACGTGGTAAAGATCATTTACAAGTGTGCAAAGGCGCTGCACTACGCGCACAAGCGCGGCGTGATCCACCGCGACATCAAGCCCAGCAACATCATGCTGACCAACGACAACGATGTGCGCATCATCGATTTCGGTATCGCGATCCTGCTGGATGCGGATATCTCGCGCATCGAAGGCATCGCCGGCTCACCCAGCTACATGTCGCCCGAGCAGGTGCAGGGTTTTGATATTACGCCCGCTTCCGATCTCTATTCGCTGGGCGCGGTGATGTATGAGTTGCTGACCGGCTTCCGGCCGTTTCGCGGCAGCAGCCTGTCGAAGCTGCTTAACCAGATCGTCTACGCGACGCCGCCGCCCATCCATACGCTGCGGCTCGGTGTGCCCGATGAACTCGAGGAAGTTGTTGCGATCGCCCTGCAGAAGGATCCGGCCAAACGCTATGCCAACGGCGGTGAGTTCGGTGCCCGGCTGACGCGTGTCTATCAGCAGCTCAAGGCGCAGTGGGATGGCATCGACCGCCATGAGCACTTCGATACGCTCCGGCGTCTGTCCTTCTTTCATGATTTTTCGCAAACCGAGATTCACGACCTGCTGCGCGCCAGCGAGTGGCGCGAGTACATGGCCGGCGACGAGATCATCCGTGAGGGTACGGCCGACGACCGCTTTTACGTGATCGTGACTGGCCGCGTGTCTGTCGAAAGCAATGGACGTGCGACTGGCACACTGAACAGTGGTGACTGCTTTGGCGAGACGGGATACGTGTCTGGTGCCCGCAGCATCTCCAGTTTCCGTGCGCTGGATGCAGTGACCGTTCTGTCAGTGAGTTCGACGATACTTGAGCAGGTTTCCACCGAGTGCCAGTTGCGCTTCAACAAGGTATTCCTGCGTACCCTGATCCGGCGTCTGCAGGGCGCAAACAACCGCGCAGATCCCGCCGTCTGAGCCCGCGACCGGGCGCCGTCACTCAGCGTCGGACTCATCGTCCGGGCTGACGAAGTCCTTGAGTTCCGCGCCCATCAGCAGTTGCACGCGCTGTTCGGCATCCTTGAGTGCCAGCTGGCATTCACGGCTGAGCCGCACGCCACGTTCGAACTCTTTCAGGGATTTTTCCAGGGCCAGATCGCCAGATTCCAGTTGCTCCACGATGGTCTCGAGTTCAGCGAGGGACTTCTCCAGGTCCGGAGCTTTGCGGCGGGCTGTATTCATGTGGACACTGGTCTTGAGGCCGACGAAGGGGTTAAGGTTTGCATATGCCCCGGCGGGCGGTCAAACCATTGATCGCCAGTGTTGACGTGGCCATCCGGACTTCTTAGTATTTTGGAACAAGTCTAAAACAAGCAGGGAGAACGCATATGAACCTCAAGGGCAGCAAGACCGAGGGCAACCTCAAGGCCGCATTCGCCGGTGAGTCGCAGGCCAACCGGCGCTATCTGTATTTCGCTGGCAAGGCTGACGTCGAAGGCTTCAATGATGTCGCCGCTGTATTCCGCTCCACAGCGGAAGGTGAAACGGGCCATGCGCACGGTCATCTCGATTACCTGAAGACCGTTGGCGATCCGGCCACCGGCCTGCCGATCGGATCAACCTCCGATAACCTCAAGGCTGCGATTGCCGGTGAGACGCATGAATACACCGACATGTATCCGGGCATGGCCAAGTCGGCACGCGATGAAGGATTTCGCGAGATAGCCGACTGGTTCGAGACCCTGGCCAAGGCAGAGCGTTCACACGCGAACCGCTTCCAGAAGGCGCTGGATACGCTCGGCAAGTAAAGCACAGATGGATAAGCAGCCTGCGCGCGAGGGCGGCCTTGAGGCCCCGACCCGGCACCCGCTCGACTGGCGGTCGCCGGACTTCTGGGACAAGGCCGCGCTCGACAAGGAGCTGGAGCGGGTTTTCGATATCTGTCATGGCTGCCGGCGCTGCTTCAGCCTGTGCAACGCGTTTCCGACCTTGTTCGATGCGGTCGATGAATCGCCGACGGGTGAGCTGGATGGCGTACCAAAGAGCAAGTTTGCCGAGGTCGTCGATCACTGCTACCTGTGCGACATGTGTTACGCGTCGAAGTGCCCGTACGTTCCACCGCACCAGTTCAATATCGATTTCCCGCATCTGATGCTGCGCGCGAAGGCCGTGCGCTTTCGTGAAGAGGGCGCTTCGCTGCGCAGCCGGATTCTTTCCTCCACCGATCTGGTCGGCAGCATTGCCGGCATACCGGTGGTGGCCGAAGTGGTCAATGCGGTCAACGGTAACCTGGCTGGCCGGCTCCTGCTCGATCAA
>JBIJCV010000139.1:0-5145 GCA_044344525.1 Gammaproteobacteria bacterium
CGGCGTCGCCCGTGATGCACCGCTGCCGCATTACGAGAGTGATACGGCGCGCAAGCGTCTGGCACGCACGCCAGCCCCCGAGCTGACCGCAGAGCCAGCCAACGGCACCCACGGTCGGGTGATTCTGTATACGACCTGTTACGGCAATCGCAATCTGCCGGCCATGGTTGAAGACCTGGTGGCCGTGTTTCGCCATAACGGCATACCGGTTCAGCTGGTCGGATCCGAGCAGTGCTGTGGCATGCCGAAGCTCGAACTCGGTGATCTGGATTCCGTGGCGAAGGCCAAGGAAGCGAATGTTCCGGAACTGGCACGCTGGGCAGAGCAGGGCTGGGATATCGTCGCACCGGTGCCTTCGTGCGTGCTGATGTTCAAGCAGGAACTGCCGCTGATGTTTCCGGAGGACAGGCAGGTGCAGACAGTTGCGCGGGCCTTCTTCGACCCTTTCAATTATCTATATCTGCGTCACAAGGCCGGCAAGCTGCGTACCGACTTCGCAGCACCGCTCGGGCGGGTGGCTTATCACGTGCCCTGTCACCTGCGCGTGCAGAATATCGGCCTCAAGACCCGCGACGTTCTGTCCCTGATTCCCGGCACCACGGTCGAGGCCATTGAGCGCTGTTCCGGCCATGACGGTACCTACGGGGTGAAAACCGAATTTCGTGCCGCATCAGTGAAAATCGCCATGCCGGTGGTCGAGCAACTGCAGGCGGCAGCGGCGGATCACTTCTGCAGTGATTGTCCGATGGCGGGCGCCCAGGTGGCCGGTCTTGCTGACCGTGATGCCCACCCGCATCCGATCCAGCTGCTGCGCCAGGCCTACGGCATCTGACTGCAGGCGATGCACAGACTGACCATTGACGACCTGTATTCCCTTGAGACCTACGCCCGGCTGCGGCCGGAATTCCGCGCACGGGTCATCGAGCACAAAGCGCATCGTCGCCTCAGCCTCGGGGCACATCTGTCGCTGGCCTTCGAAGACCGGCTGACCATGCACTACCAGGTGCAGGAAATGCTGCGCGCCGAGCGGATCTTCGAGCCAGCTGATATTGAAGGCGAACTGGAAGCCTATAACCCGCTGATTCCCGACGGCAGCAACTGGAAAGCAACGCTGTCGATCGAATATCCGGACCCGGAGGAGCGCCGTGCGGCGTTGGCGCAGTTGCTCGGCATCGAGGACAGGATCTGGGTGCAGGTGGCTGATAGACCGCGTGTTTTTGGCATCGCAGACGAAGATCTGGAGCGCAGCACGGAGAGCAAGACCTCGGCGGTGCATTTCCTGCGCTTCGAACTTTCCTCCGCGTCAGTGGCAGCGCTGCGCGCCGGTGCGGCGCTTGCGGTCGGCGTGGACCACCCGCAACTCAGGCTCTGCGTGGCGTGTGTTCCCGAGACCCTGCACGAGTCGCTGCTGGCCGATCTGAGCTGAAGCGCTTTCGTTTCCGTCCGTGTTGATAAATCCTCCGGGTGGACTAAGATTCCGCCCGTTGTTGTGCGCCTCCCTGGATTATTAAGGATTCCGCTGTGATCGATTCCTCAGCGGCCCCGATGCATTGGCAGTCTGCTGCCTGCAGGCAGGGTCGTTCATGAGTGCCCGTTACGAAGCTGCTGACATCGAGGTCCTGAGTGGCCTCGACCCGGTTCGCCGCCGGCCCGGCATGTATACCGACACCAGTCGGCCGAATCACCTCGCCCACGAGGTGATCGACAACAGTGTCGACGAGGCCATCTCCGGGCACTGCAAACGGATCGACGTGAAGCTGTTTGCCGACGGTTCGCTGCAGGTTGCCGACGATGGCCGTGGCATGCCGGTGGACAAGCACCCGGTCGAGAAAATTCCGGGCGTTGAGCTCATCCTGACGCGGCTGCACGCCGGCGGGAAATTCTCCGGCAATAACTACCAGTATTCCGGCGGCCTGCATGGCGTCGGCGTATCGGTCGTCAACGCGCTGTCGAAGAATCTTGAGGTGTGGATACGCCGCGACGGCTGCGAATACAACATGAGCTTTCGTGGCGGTGAGCGGGCCAGCAAGCTCGAGAAGGTTGGCACTGTCGGCAAGGCCAACACCGGTACCACGCTGCGTTTCTGGCCGGATCCGAAATTTTTCGACACCGACAAGTTCGCCATCAACGAACTGCGCCATGCGCTGCGGGCCAAGGCGGTGCTCTGCCCGGGGCTGCATATCTGCTTCGAAGTCGAGAAGCCCGAACAGAAATTCGAGTGGCATTACGCCGGCGGGCTGGAGCAGTACCTGGTCGAAAGCCTGCCGGGTACCGCGCTGTTGCCCGCTGACCCTTTCACTGCGGTACTCAAAGGGCAGCGCGAGGAAGCGGAATGGGCCATCGCCTGGGCAGACCCGGATGGTCCGGCGATCAACGAATCGTATGTCAACCTGATTCCGACTGCGCAGGGCGGCACCCACGTCAATGGTTTCCGGACCGGTCTTACCGACGCGCTGCGCGAATACTGCGAGTTCCGGAATCTGCTGCCGCGTGGTGTGAAGCTGGCACCTGATGATGTCTGGGATGGCCTGCAATACGTGCTGTCGGTAAAGATGCAGGATCCGCAGTTTTCCGGGCAGACCAAGGAACGGCTGAGTTCGCGGGAATGCGCGGCTTTTGTCAGCGGTGCCGTCAAGGATTCCTTCTCCCTCTGGCTCAGCCAGAACACCGATGCCGGCGACCAGATTGCGGAGCGTGCGATTCTCGCTGCCCAACATCGCGCGAAAGTCGCGCGGGTCGTGGTCCGCAAGCGGATTACCAGCGGGCCGGTGTTGCCCGGCAAGCTCACCGATTGCACCAGCACCGATCCGGAGCGCGGTGAGATATTCCTGGTTGAAGGTGATTCTGCCGGTGGTTCTGCCAAGCAGGCCCGCGACCGGGAATACCAGGCCGTGCTGCCGCTGCGGGGCAAGATCCTGAATACCTGGGAAGTCGATCAGGGTGAACTGCTGGCCTCGCAGGAAGTCAGCAATATCAGTCTGGCGATCGGCGCTGAACCCGGCAGCAATGACCTTGCCGGGCTGCGCTACCACAAGGTCTGCATCCTTGCGGATGCAGACTCTGACGGTCAGCACATCGCGACGCTGATCTGCGCGCTGTTCGTCAGGCATTTCCCCCAGCTCATCCGTGCCGGGCATGTCTATGTGGCCATGCCGCCCCTGTTCCGCATCGATGTGGGCAAGGAGGTCTACTACGCGCTGGACGAGGCCGAGCGGCAGGGGATTCTCGACCGTCTGCAGGCCGAAGGCGTACGTGCGAAGCCCAACGTCACGCGATTCAAGGGCCTGGGTGAAATGAGTCCCTTGCAGTTGCGTGAGACCACCATGCTGCCCGACTCGCGGCGTCTGGTGCAGTTGACGATGTCGCCGCAGGATGACACTGAACAGCTGCTGGACATGCTGCTGGCCAAAAAACGCTCGGCTGACCGGCGTGCATGGCTCGAGAGCAAGGGCAATCTGGCCGAAATCTGACGGAGTATGAACTTCCAATGACGGCTTCCGACAACATGCAGACGCGCCTCGAGTTCGACCCGGTCGAGAAACTCGCGCTGCGTACCTTCACCGAGAAGGCGTACCTCGATTACTCGATGTACGTGATCCTCGATCGCGCCCTGCCGTATATCGGTGATGGCCTCAAGCCGGTACAGCGGCGCATCATCTATGCGATGAGCGAGCTGGGTCTGCGCGCGACCAGCAAGCACAAAAAGTCGGCCCGTACGGTCGGTGATGTGCTCGGCAAGTTTCATCCGCATGGTGACTCGGCGTGTTACGAAGCCATGGTCCATATGGCACAGGACTTTGCCTATCGCTATCCCATCATCGACGGGCAGGGCAACTGGGGCTCGACCGACGATCCAAAGTCCTTCGCGGCCATGCGCTACACCGAGGCGCGTCTGACGGCTTATGCAGCGACACTGCTGGACGAACTCGACCACGGTACCGTCGAGTGGGTGCCCAACTTTGACGGTACGCTGCTTGAGCCGGTACTGCTGCCTGCGCAGTTGCCGAACCTGTTGCTGAACGGTGCCAGCGGCATCGCCGTCGGCATGTCCACCGATATCCCGCCGCACAATCTGCGCGAAGTCGTCAGTGCGGTGGTGCGGCTGCTGGAAGAGCCTGATACGACGGCCAAGCAGCTGTGTCAGCACATCAAGGGGCCGGATTTCCCCACCGGTGGCGAACTGGTCACGCCGCGCAAGGAGTTGCATGAGATCTATGCGACCGGTAACGGTACCTTGCGCCTGCGTGCGACCTGGGAACGCGAAGAGAACGACATCATCATCACCAACCTGCCGTTTCAGGTGTCTGGCAGCAAGGTGCTCGAGCAGATCGAAGCGCAGCGGCAGGCGAAAAAACTGCCGCTGGTCGACGATCTGCGCGATGAGTCTGACCACGAGAACCCGGTGCGGCTGGTCATTACGCCCAAGTCCGGCAAGGTGGACATCGATGCGCTGATGGGCCATCTGTTCGCCACCACGGATCTCGAGCGCACGCTGCGCGTCAACATGAACTGCATCGGACTCGATGGCCGGCCTGCGGTGCGCGATATCAAGACGCTGCTGGCCGAATGGCTGCGCTTCCGGGTCGATACCGTCAAGCGTCGCCTGCAGGACCGCCTCGGCAAGGTTGAGGACCGCCTGCACATACTCGATGGTCTGTTGACTGCTTTCCTCAATATCGACGAAGTGATCCGCATCATTCGCCGCGAGGACAAGCCCAAGGAAGTGCTGATGGAGCGCTTCGGGATAAGCGATATACAGGCCGAGGCGATCCTCAATCTGCGCCTGCGCCAGCTGGCCAAGCTGGAAGAAATAGAGATCCGCAGCGAACAGAAAGCGCTGGCAGAAGAGCGTGACTGGCTCAATCAGGTACTGAAGAGCGCCGCAAAGCTCAGGACTCTGATCCGCGACGAGTTGCTGGCGCTGGCCGAGAAGCATGGCGACAAGCGCCGTACGGCTATTGTCGAGCGGGAGGCTGCCCAGGCGCTGGCGGAAACCGCACTGGTCAGCAGCGAGCCGGTCACGGTGGTGCTGTCGGTCGGCGGCTGGGTACGTGCCGCCAAGGGTCACGAGATCGATCCGGCGGCACTCAGTTACAAGTCAGGCGACAGCTGTCTGGCTGCAGCGCTCGGCAAGAGCACGCAGGC
>JBIJCV010000312.1:0-2920 GCA_044344525.1 Gammaproteobacteria bacterium
CTTCCTCGACTACTTTGCGGCCCATCAACACCGCATCGTGGCGAGTTCGCCGCTGGTGCCCGGCAACGATCCGACGCTGCTGTTCACCAATGCCGGCATGGTGCAGTTCAAGGATGTGTTCCTCGGTCGTGATCCGCGCAGCTACACGCGCGCCGCCACCGTGCAGCGCTGCGTGCGCGCCGGCGGCAAGCACAACGATCTGGAGAACGTCGGTTACACGGCGCGCCATCACACCTTCTTCGAGATGCTCGGCAACTTCAGCTTCGGCGATTACTTCAAGCAGGAGGCGATCCGCTTTGCCTGGGAGTTCATCACCGTCACGCTCGCCATTCCGCGCGATCGCCTGTGGATCACGGTGTTCCGCGACGACCAGCAGGCCGCCGACATCTGGCTGAACGAGATTGGCATCGATCCGCAGCGCTTCAGCCGCCTCGACGAGAAGTCCAATTTCTGGTCGATGGGTGACACCGGACCCTGCGGACCCTGCTCGGAAATCTTCTACGACCACGGCGCAGACGTGCCGGGCGGGCCGCCCGGCTCACCTGACGAAGACGGCGACCGCTATGTCGAGATCTGGAATCTGGTCTTCATGCAGTTTGACCGCGCCGCCGACGGCAAGCTGACGCCGCTGCCCAAGCCCTCGGTGGATACCGGCATGGGACTGGAGCGCATCGCTGCGGTGATGCAGGGCGTGCACAGCAACTACGACATCGATCTGTTCCGCCGCCTGATCGCTGCTGCCGCCGCGATTACCCACACCGCCGATCTGCAGTCCACCTCGCTGCGCGTGATCGCCGATCACATCCGTGCCGCTGCCTTTCTGATCATCGACGGCGTATTGCCCGGCAATGAGGGCCGCGGTTATGTGTTGCGACGGATCATCCGCCGCGCGCTGCGTCACGGACACGAACTCGGCGTCAGCCAGCCGTTCTTCTTCCAGCTGGTCGAGCCGCTGGTGAAGGAAATGGGCGCCGCTTATCCCGAGCTGCGCGAAGGCCGCCTGCATGTGGAGCGCGTGCTGCGCACCGAAGAAGAACGCTTTGCAGAGACCCTGGCGCAGGGCATGCGCCTGCTGCGCGATGCGCTGACAGAGACGCACGGCCAGCCGCTGGCCGGCGAGGTGATCTTCAAGCTCTACGACACCTACGGTTTTCCGGCCGACCTCACCGCCGATGTGGCGCGCGCCCAGGATATCGCCACGGATATGGCCGGCTTCGAGGCTGCGATGGCGGCGCAGCGCGACCGCGCGCGCGCCGCACAGAAGTTCAACGTCGCTCATGAGGCCGGCACGCGTGTCGAGGGCCAGACGCAGTTCACCGGTTACGACCATCTGAGCGACAACGGCCAGGTCATCGGGCTGCTCAGGGACGGCAAGCCGGTTGCACAGCTCGCTGCCGGCGAGTCCGGTGTGGTCGTGCTCGATCGCAGCCCCTTCTATGCAGAGAGTGGTGGCCAGGTTGGCGACAGCGGCGAGCTGCGGCTGGTCGGCGTGCGCTTTGCCGTGACAGACACGCGTAAATCCGGCGATGCCGTCCTGCATATCGGCCAGATGGAAGCCGGCAGCATCAGCGTCGGCGATCAGCTCAGCGCGCAGGTGGATGCGGCCGCGCGGACTGCGACCACCCTCAATCACTCCGCCACGCATCTGTTGCACGCCGCGCTGCGCAAGGTGCTGGGCAGTCACGTCACGCAGAAGGGCTCGCTGGTCGGGCCCGACAAGCTGCGCTTCGACTTCTCGCACTACGAGGCCCTGAGCGGTGAGCAGGTGGCTGCCATCGAAACGCTGGTGAATGAACAGATCCGCGCCAATGCCGAAGCGCGTACCCGCGTGATGACCTACGACGAAGCTGTCGCCACCGGTGCGATGGCCCTGTTCGGCGAAAAATACGGCGACCGCGTGCGCGTGCTGACCATCGGCAACTTCTCCATCGAACTTTGCGGCGGCACCCATGTGCATCGCGCCGGCGACATCGGCCTGTGCAAGATCCTCAGCGAATCGGGCATCGCCTCCGGCATCCGGCGCATCGAAGCCGTCAGCGGCGCAGCGGCGCTGGCGCGCATGGTCGAGACCGAGCAGTCGCTCGACCGGCTGGCCGCGCTGTTCCGGGCTGGCCGCAGCGACGTGGAGGCCAAGGTGCGCCAGGCCCTCGAGCGCAGCAAGATCCTGGAGCGCGAGATCCAGCAGCTCAAGGCCAAACTCGCCGCCGGTACCGGCGGTCGCGATCTCGCCGCAGAGGTGCAGACCGTGGCCGGCATACGCCTGCTGGTCGCCCGGCTCGACGATGGCACGGATGCCGCCTCCCTGCGTGACACCATCGACCGCATGAAGGACAAGCTCGGCAGCGTTGTCGTGCTGCTGGCCGCTGCCGATAGCGGCAAGGTCAGCCTCGCGGCCGGCGTCAGCAAAGACCTCACGGCGCGCATCAAGGCCGGCGAACTGGTCAACGCCGTGGCCGTCCAGGTCGGCGGCAAGGGCGGCGGGCGCCCCGACTTCGCCCAGGCCGGCGGCACCGACGCCGCGGCCCTGGATGCGGCCCTCGCGGCGGTCCCGCAATGGCTGGAAACCCGGCTGAAAATCTAAGGAGCGCGCTTTAAGTACCTGAGTCCAAAGCGTTTCTGATGGCGGCCACCCCGTACTGTGGTTATGATCGGCCCGTCCGGCATCTACAAACAGAACAACAAGAGCCGGGCAGGGGAGAAGATTCCATGCTCATCTTGACGCGACGGATCGGCGAAACCGTGGTCATCGGCAACGACGTCGATATCACCGTGCTCGGGGTCAAAGGCAACCAGGTGCGCCTCGGGGTCAAGGCCCCACGCGAAGTCAGCGTACACCGCGAAGAAATCTACGACCGCATCTGCCACGAACAAAACACCGAACCCGCCCTGAAACCCTCGTAGCAGCGGCTCCCTTTAGGAG
>JBIJCV010000023.1:0-10503 GCA_044344525.1 Gammaproteobacteria bacterium
GCTCGGGTTTACGGTCAGCAGGCTGGTGAGGCGTTCGCGGGCGGTGCGCAACTGATTCTGGTTGACGGCCTGCATGGCCTGGTCGAAGTCGTTCTGCAGTTGATCGGCGAGCAGCGGGCTGCCGATGAGCAGCATGGCCAGCAAAGGGGCCGGTGACAATCGGCGTAACAGCTTGCTTTCCATAATCCTTTTTGTTCTAGTCGCAAACACTTGTGCACCTTACTTCATGACAATCCACAGCTCAAATTAACCATGTCTGGTTCTGTCAAAGCCGTTCTGCTGGCGCTTGCTGTGTGCCTGCCGGGTGTCGGCTGGAACTCAGCCCATGCCTTTCCGGTCGACCTGTTTGGTTATGCCCAGGAGCCGCAGCAACGTCTGGCGGATTTTCCGCAATGGCTGCGGGTTGTCGAGCGTCATTTGAGCGACGACCTGCAGGATGGCGACTGCAGGGCGCGGATGATCAACCGCTGTCATCTGGCCGAGTGGCGGCGCTTCATCGACCAGACCCGCGGTCTGCCGGTACGTGAGCAGCTCAAGGCCGTCAACCGCTATGCCAACAGCAAGGACTATGTGCTGGACTTGCATAACTATGCCGTGGAGGACTACTGGGCGATCCCGCGTGAGTTTCTGGCCAATGGTGGCGACTGCGAGGACTATGCGATCACCAAGTTTTTCTCGCTGCGCTGGCTCGGCCTGCCGGACGAAGACCTGCGCCTGGTGATCGTGCAGGACACCAATCTGCGTGTGCCGCATGCGGTGCTCGCAGTTTCACGCGGCGCCGAAGTCTTCATTCTCGACAACCAGGTGCAGGCGGTTCTGTCACATCGGGATGTCGTGCACTACGCGCCGGTGTTCTCCATCAACGAATCCCATTGGTGGATTCATGTTCCGCGTGCGCCATGACTGACGGGGTAAATATCCGCAAGTCGGTTACTGCAGCCATTCTGGCGCTGGTTGTGCTGGTGGCTGCCGGCGGGTTGCTGATCAACCTGTATATAGAAGACGAACGGCAGCGCGACCTGCTGCAGTGGGAGACACGGCTCGGTCTGGTGGCCGACAGCAAGGCCGATACGCTGGCCAGATCGCTGGCGGCCGATCAGCGTGATCTGCGCGAACTGGCCAACAACGCTTCGCTGCAACTCTACCTGTGGCAACTGGTGCGTGCGCGCCAGCTGGATTCGCCCGAAGGTGCACAGGTCGAGTCTGCGCAGCAGGCCTATCTGCGCAACCTGATGCTCGCGGCGGCTGAGCGCGGTGGCTATATGCCGGACCCCGCGGCCCGGGTGCCGGCCAACCTGCCGCCTTCGGTCAGTTATGGTCTGGCGCTGCTCGATGCAGCGCTGCGACCGGTGGTGGTCACGCCGGGTCTGGGTGAGCTCGCCGACAGCTATGGTGAGGTGATGCGCGGCGCTCTGGCGAGTCCGGGTACCACGCTGGTCGATCTGCGCCTCGATTCCCAGGATCGTGCGGTGGTGGTGGTCGCGGTATCGGTGGGCGCAGTGTCCGGCTCCCTGACTGGCGGCGGTCCGCCCAACGGTGTGCTGATCGGCGTACGCAGTGCCGAGCAGGAACTCTATCCGCTGCTCAGTCGCGGGCCGGCATTTGCAGAAGACAGTGAGACCCTGCTGGTTGCCCGGCAGGACGACACCATCGTTTTTCTGTCGCCGACACGGGATGGTGGCGCGCCATTGCGCCGTAGCCTGCCGATCGAGCGCTCCGATCTTGCCGAGGTCTCGGCTGTGCTGTCGCCGGGCAGGTTTGTCAGCCTGGACAACTATCGCGGCACACCGGTACTGCAGGTGAGCCGGCGGATCCGTGGTCTGGTGTCGGCTGGCGAGCCGTGGGTGCTGGTGCAGGGCGTCAACGCAAAGGATGCGCTGAGCACGGCTGACGAACGTCGGCGCTTTCTGCTGGCCACGCTGTCCCTGCTGCTGTTCAGTATCGCCGCGCTATCCGTGGCGGCCTGGCGCCACGGCAGCAGCGTACGCGCCCGGCATCAGGCGGAAGAACTGCGCAGCAAGGCGGCCAAGCTGCAGAAGCAGACTGATCTGCTGCACACGATTACCGACAATATCGATGTGCTGACCGTGCTGATGAACCGCGACCAGGAAGTGGTGTTCACCAATCAGGCCACTGCAAGTGCAGCCAAGAGCAGCATTGCCGGCATGGTTGGCAGCCGGATCAGCGCCATCTTCGGTGTCAATATGGCTGCCGAGATCGCCACGCTCAGCGATGAAGCACGCCGGCAGCGTATTCCGGTGCAGCGCGTGTTGCAGTTGCAGTTCGGTTCGACGCTGGGCAGTTATCAGGCCAGCTTCATACCCGTCGAGCGGATCGGTGAGCGACGGCAACTGGTGCTGCTGGTGTTGAGCGATGTCACTGATCTGCGCCTGGCCGAGCAGCACCACGCGGACATGCTGCGCAGTCTGGTCAGCGCGCTCTCGGATGCCGTAGACCTGCATGATCCGTACTCGGCACATCATGCCAATCGCATGAGCGAAGTGGCGCAGGCGGTGGCCCGCGAACTCGGCCTGCCGGATGACGAGCAGGCAACGCTGGGTCTGGCGGCAACGCTGGCCAATATCGGCAAGATCATGTTGCCCGGTGATCTGCTGATCAAGACCGAACCGCTGACTTCTGCCGATCGGGAACTGCTGAAAAAACACGTCGATTACAGCCTCGAGCTGCTGAAGGGTCTGGACTTCGAGGGCCCGGTGCTGGATGTGATTGCCCAGAAGCAGGAGCGTCTGGATGGCAGCGGCTATCCGCTGGGTCTCACTGAAGAACAGATGAGCCTGTCCGGACGGATACTCTCGGTGGCCAACGCCTTCGTTGCGCTGGTCAGTGCGCGTGCCTATCGGCAGGGCCTGTCCATGGATGATGCGCTTGCCGAGCTGCTGCGTGGTGCCGGCACACAGTTTGACCGCCGTGTCATCGCGGCGCTGTTCCATGTCGTCGAGAATCGCGGCGACTGGTCAAGCTGGTCCTAAGCGTGGCTACGGCCCGCGCTGGTAGCTGATTTCCAGAAACAGTTCGCGGTCGTGACCCGGGAAGTAGCGGTAGTCGCCGAAGGCATAGTCGGCGCGATCGGCGTACAGCGTGTCGTTGAGATTGTTGATGCGGGCCGTCATGCGCCAGCTGCGGTTGATCGACCAGGCGGCGCGCAGGTTCAGCAGATCGTGGCCGGCGTAGCGCTGATTCTGCTCCGCAGTCAGAAAATAGCGGCCCTGATGCACCCATTCGATTTCTGCAAGCCAGGGATCCACTGACCAGCCGAGGTGCAGACTGCCGAGGGTGCGCGGTGCCGTGTCGATGTCGTTCCCGGAGCTGATGTTTTCCCCGCCGGCTATCTGCTGGCTGAAGGCGTAGGTCTGTTTCACCCAGGTAGCGGCAAGGCCGGCGTAGAGTCCGTTGTCGCTGCGCGCGTCGATATCGAGTTCGGCGCCGACATGCCGGCTTTCGCCGTCGCTGACGTTGTAGCGGTTGGAGTCCTGCAGGATGTAGTGATCCTTGTGCATGGCAAATGCTGCGGCGGAAAAATCCAGATGCGCAGCCTGGTGATGCCAGCCGAGTTCGAGGCTGTCGATGGATTCTGAATTCAGGTCAGCAACGTTCTGTCCGGCCTGCAGGCGATAGAGTTCCGCCGCCTGGGGAGCACGAAAACCGCGTGTCGCTGTGAGATAGAGCGAGTTCTCCGCGTTCAGGCGCAACAGCAGGCCGATGTTTGGCGCGAGCTTCGTGTAGTCATCGCTGCGATCTGCGGGGCGGTTGAAGAGACAGGGCGGTGTGCACGTGGAACCGTCGCCGCGGGTATTTCCAGCCAGCATCCGGTTGTCGTAGTCATAGCGCAGCCATTCGTAGCGCAGGCCGCCGGTCAGCGTCCAGCTGTCATCAAGCGGCAGCTCGGCCTGGGCATAGGGTGAGGCCAGGTACTGCCAGACGTCGTAGTCGTAATGCCGGCCCTGCGGCCGCGGCGGGTTGCCAGTCTCGGCGCTGGACTGGATCTCCTTCAGGTAACCGTTGGCGATTTCGGTGTCGAACCCGGCGGTGATCCGCGCCGGGCCGAGTGTCATATAGCGCAGCAGCGTCGCGCCGCCGCTGATCTGCCCGTTTTTCTCCACCGGCTGGCCGGGCAGGAAGTGCTGCAGGAAATCCATTTCCGAACGGCGCAGAAAGGCGAGCAGGGTCCAGCCGTCATCGGCAGCGTTCGAATCCGGTTCCCAACTGGCATTGAGACGCTGACTGTTCGCCTTGCGGTACGCATCAGGGTTGCTGTTGGTGTGGCGTAGCGTCTCGTCCCGGTAGGCGTTCTCGCCGTAGATGAAGCCGGCGGTCTGCTGGTCGAGCAGGGTGCCGCTCAACCCTACTTCCAGCTGGCCGCCACGCAAGTCCGAGCCGTACTTCAGAAAGCCCTTTGCCTGGCTGTAACCGGAGGAGTCGCGGAAGCCATCATCGTGGTCGTAGAGCAGGCCGCCGATCAGGCCGGTGCCGCTGCCCGCCCCGGCACCATCGCCCCAGAGCAGCTTGCCGCGCATGAAGCTGTCGGGCCCGGTCTCGCCGCTGACATAAACGATGTCGGGGCCCGGATCCGGCAGCAGCACGTTCAGCGTGCCGTGTACGGCATTCGAGCCGTATAGCGCGTTACCGGGGCCGCGGATGACCTCGATCGCGCTGGCCAGTTCGGACAGCATCTCGAAGGGTTCGTTGACATTGCAGAAGCCGGTGGGCCGGACGGCGAGACTGTCTTCAAGAAACAGAAAACTGCCGCAGGAACCCGGTCCGGTGAGGGCTGGCGAACGAATCGCCGTGATGCTTTCCTGACCGTTGCCGCGCGTGATCCAGGTGCCGGGAACCTGCGTGCCGGTGTCATATATATGACTGGCGTTCAGCAGTTCGATGCGTTCGGCATCGAGACGGGCGGTGTTGCCCGCCAGTTCGAGCACCATCACCGGGTAGCGGGTGGCGGTGACGAAGATTTCTTCGGGTGCCGTGCGATCAGCTGCAGCTGCGATGCCGGTAATGGCAAGCAGTACCGGCGCCAGACTGCTGGCGAGGCGTTGCGGTGACCAGAGCATTGCCGGCCGCGGTCAGCGCTGGATGGATTCCAGGCGGATGCTCGGCGTGTCGCCAATCCGGCTGAAAGGATGGCGTCGCCCCATCTCGCGCAGGGCCGCATCGCGTTCGCTGGCGGTCGCAAACCAGTGTTCGCGATACCAGTCGGCGCCGAGTACATCGCGCAGCGGGTCAGCAGACGGCAGACCGACGCGGATACCGAATTTCAGCTGGTTGTCCGCGAGTCGCGGTACAAGCAGGTTGTGTTGATTGCTGATGTCCATGGAGCTGCGCTGATCAGAACTTCGTTTCCGGGGCCGCGTCTTCGACCGGATAGGTCTTGCTGCCAGTCGCCGGATCGCCTGCGGGTGGCGCAGCTGGTGCCGTAGCGGAATCGCTGCGCCATTGCAGACTGGGTGCCATGGTTGTCAGTATGGCCAACAGCGGTTTTGCAGCTTCCGGCGTGGGCAGGCTGGTATCGCTGAAAATCCGGCTGCTTGAGCCATTTGCTTCGCTGCCGTACCACGCGGCATTGTCTTTACGGTCGATGGTGATCGCACCACCATCGATAGCGACGCCAAGGAACAGACCGCGACTGCGGGCGTAGCTGTAGATTTCGGCCTTGAACTCGCCGTCGGTCATCGCCAGCGCCGTGCGTCCGACCGGACCGGCCGAGGCCGAACTGCTGACGCCCAGGTTGAAATTGCCGCTGGCGATGTTATCCACGCCGCGACGATTCTTGAAAACCAGCACCAGATCCGCGCCCTGCACGCCAAACTGGAAGCCGATGCCGACATTGCCCAGCTTGATCAGGGACGGATTGCTCCAGGTGCCGTCCGGATACCTGACCATCAGTACGCCGCGGCCGTAACTGCCGCTCACGAAAAACCCGCCCTTGACGACGTTGGGTATCACCGCAACGGCATAGGCGCTGTTCAGCAGATTCGGCGGAATCGCCTGTTCGGGGATGCGCTGGAGGTCCGTCAGGATCTCGGTGGCGAACTGTACGCGTTGCTCGATATCAGCGATGGCGCTGAATGCCGTGCCGGTGACGACGGTGCTGAGCAACAGGGTAGTGATAAGTCTGGCTGATTTGGTCATGATGCGTCCTGCAGGTGGTTATGACTAATCTAACGCCGATACGCGCATCAAGTACACTATTTTCCCGCTGTAGTGCTCAGCGAATGCCGTGAAGGAGATCCCGGGTGCAGCTGCCACCGTTTGAATATCACCGGCCGGCCAGCCTTGATGAGGCGCTGGCCCGGCTCAGTAACGCGGGTGACGGTGGCGCTGTGCTGGGTGGCGGCACTGATCTGCTCATCAACCTGAAACTGCGTCTGGAAAATCCACAAGTCCTGGTCAGCGTGCGTGATCTGCCGGAACTGCTCGGCGTGAGCGTCGATGCGGCCGGTACGCTGCGCATCGGGGCCGGCGAACGGCTCACTGGTCTTGTCGGGCATCCACTGATCGTTGCGCGCTACCCCGGTCTGGCCCAGGCGATCCGCGCAGTCGGCTCACAGCATGTACGCAACATGGCCACGCTGGGCGGCAACCTGTGTTTGCCGACGCGCTGCTGGTACACCAATCAGAGCGAAAACTGGCGCAATTCACAGGTGCCGTGCTGGAAAACAGAAGGGCAGGTCTGCCACGTCATCAAGACCGCACCGAACTGTCGTGCCATACACAGTGCGGATTCAGTGCCGGCGCTGATCGCGCTCGGTGCCCGTGTGCTGTTGCGCAATGCACAGGCTGAGCGCGAGTTGTTGCTCGCTGATTTCTACCAGGACGATGGCATCGCGAACAACGTGCTGGCGGCTGGTGAGCTGATCACTGCGGTGCTGGTGCCGCCGGCCCGCGTGCGTTCCACCTTCGTCAAGGCGGCTGCGCGTACCGGACTCGACTACGGTTATGCCACGCTGGCCGGTGCGCTGAGCGGCAGCAACCGGGCGCCGAAGTCGCTGCTGCTGGTGGCCGGGTCGGTCGGTTCCTGGCCTATCGTGCTGCACAAGTCGGCACAGATCATTCTGGCCGAGGGGCTGACCGAAGCCGGCATTGAGGCTGCAGCGGATGCAGCCCGTGAAGATCTGGGCGAAGTCACCAACCTGTTTACGCCGCCGGGTTACAAGAAACGTCTGGTGCGCGGCCTGGTGCGGCGCGTGCTGCATGAGTTACGCCGGCAGAAACTGCCGGCTGCTGACTGACGGGATGCTGCCCATGACCAGACAAATGATCACGCTCATCGTCAACGGCGACCGTTACCAGGTGTCGGTGGCGCCGCACGAAACCCTGCTCGATGTGATTCGCGATCAGGTTGCACTGACCGGTACCAAACGCGGCTGTACCAGCGGTGCCTGTGGCGTCTGTACGGTGCAGGGCGATGACGGCCGCACCGTGCTGTCGTGCCTTGCGCTGGCTGTCGAGTGGGATAACCGTCCCGTGACCACCATCGAGGGCGTCGCCGGTGGCGATGAGCTGCATCCGGTACAGAAGGCCTTTCTCGAATACGGTGCCGTGCAGTGCGGCGCCTGTACGCCAGGCCTGATCATGACGGCCAAGGCCTTGCTCGATGAAAACCCGGATCCGGACGAGGAGGCCATCAATGAGTCACTAGCGGGTGTGCTCTGTCGTTGTACCGGACACATCAAGGTGAAGATCGCCGTGCGCGAGGCCATCAAGGGCATGGCTGCCGATGCGGCGCCGGAGGATGGTCATGGTGGCTAAAAAAGCGGATTTTGCCGTTGTCGGGCACGATCAGCCCCGGCTGGACGGTGCGCACAAGCTCACCGGCCGCTCGCTGTTCACCGATGACGTTGTGCTGCCCGGGATGCTGCACGCAAAGATCGTGCGCAGTCCGCATGCCCGCGCGCGGATCCTGAGTATCGATACGTCAGCGGCGCTGGCCCTGCCTGGCGTCAAGGCGGTGATCACCCATGCCGATGCGCCGAAACTGTATGTCGGTATCGAGCAGCCGCTGTTCCGCCACGAGATCGTCAATTACATCGGCGATGAAGTTGCCGCCGTTGCAGCCCTGGATGAAGCGACTGCGGCCGCAGCCGCCGCGCTCATCAAGGTGGAGTACGAACCTCTGCCCGCGCTGTTCAGCATGCAGGATGCGCTCAAACCGGATGCTTTCCTGATCCATGCCAAGGCAAAGGGCAATATCGCCTGGCAGCAGACCCAGGATCTCGGCGATGTCGAGCAGTGTTTTGCCAGTTCGGCGCGCGTGCGCACCGACCGGTACACGACCCATGCGTCACACAACTGTTATGCCGAGTTCCATGTGGCGATCGCCGACTGGTCGCTGCCGGAAAAGCTCTCGATGTACACGCCGACCCAGACCGCGATCCTGTTCCAGAAGAGTCTGGCCGGCGCCCTGCGCCTGAGCGATGGTCAGGTGCGCATCATGAGTCTCAATACCGGCGGTGGGTTTACCGGCCGCACTTCGGTGCGCCCGCACCACTATGTCGCCGCCGTGCTGTCGCGCAAGACCGGCCGGCCGGTGAAGGTCCGCGCCACGGCTGACGAGGAGTTCATCGCCTGCCGTGCGGGCGGTGAAGTGAACTACACGTTTAGAACCGGCGTGTCGGAGACGGGCCGGATCAAGGCTTTCGAGGCCGACATCAGTTTCGATAGCGGCGCCTACGTCGAGTCGCAGATGATCGTGCTGACGCTGACCAGTTCCTATATCCACTCGCTGTACAAGATCGAAGCGGCCCGCTACAGCGGCCGCCTGGTACATACCAACAATATTCCGTACTACTTTCATCATGGCGGCGGGCTGGCGCAGATGGCCTTTGGCCTCGGCCAGCACATGGATGCGCTGGCGCGGGAACTGGGCATGGACCCGATCGACTTCCATCTGTTGAACGGTGTGACCAAGGGCCACACCAGCATGACCGGCACGTTTTTCGGCAGCTGCGGTCTGGCCGAGTGCATCACGAAGACCGCTAAGCAGGCGGGCTGGAAGCGCAAGTACGGCAAGCTGCCGCCACTCAAGGGCATCGGTATCGGTATCGGTGCGATGGCTTCCGGCGCCAAGGGCGTGTTCAAGCACGACACCTCGGCCGCGTTCATCAAGATCGTCGATGACGGCACGATGTCGCTGTTCGTCGGTCTGCCCGACATGGGCCAGAGTTCGCATACCGCGATGGCGATGATTGCCGCCGAAGTGCTGGGTGCCAAGCCGACAGATATCACCGTGATTTCCGGCGACACCGATGTGGTGCCGCTGGATGTGGGTGCGCTGATCCAGCGCGGCACTTTCAATACCGGCAATGCGGTGAAGGCTGCAGCACTCGATGCGCGCAAGCAGCTTGAGGTGCTGGCCGCCGCGCGTCTGGGCGTGAAAGCCTCGCAGCTGGTGTTCCGTGACCGGCAGGTTTACCCCAGGGGCCAGCCGGACAAGGCCATCCCGCTGAAGAAGATCGTCTACGACACCCTGCACAGCCGTGAAGGCCGCTTCGTGATGGGCCGTGGTTTCTACAACTCGCCGAAAGAGAGCGGCACGATGGCCTATTCCTTCGGTGCGCAGATCGCCGAGGTGTCGATCGATCCCGATACCGGTTTTGTGACGGTGGATCGCATCGTGGCATCGCATGATGTGGGCCGTGCGATCAATCCGCGCATCGTCGAGGGGCAGATCGATGGCCAGGTATTCAGTGGCATGTCGCAGGTGCTGTATGAGGAGACGCTGCTGGAAGCCGGGCAGGTGATGAATCCGTCGCGGCTGGATTACCGGCTGCCGCGTTCCTATGAGATGCCGAAGGTCGAGCACATCATCGTCGAGAGCATCGATCCCTTCGGTCCTTTCGGGGCGAAGGAGGTCGGCGAAGGGCCGATAGTGTGCACCTTGCCAGCCGTGGCGAATGCGGTAGCCAATGCGCTGGGCGAACCGGTCAACGAGATGCCGATCACGCCGTGGAAAATCCTGCAGATACTCGGCCGGCGGGCGAAAGGCTGAGCCGTGCTTCAGGCGGTAGCGCGGCTCTGCATCTCCAGGACTTCCTTCGTGCTGGAGGCGGAGAGATCCAGATCGATGAGCAGACCGTCGGTGATGTTGTAGATCCATCCGTGCACGGTGACTTCCTGGCCGCTGGCCCAGGCGTCGCGCAGCACATTGGTCCGGCAGACGTTGGCCACCTGCTCGATGACATTCAGCTCGCTCAGTCGGTTCAGGCGGGCCTCGGCATCCGTGAATTC
Organism: Gammaproteobacteria bacterium; assembly: GCA_044344525.1. Taxonomy (GTDB): domain Bacteria; phylum Pseudomonadota; class Gammaproteobacteria; order Steroidobacterales; genus SHZI01. The sequence goes on from JBIJCV010000023.1 coordinate 10,252, forward strand.
ATCAAGCGATGCACGGTGTTTGATGGCCACATCCTGTACATGGCGCAGCCAGTTGTCGACGAGGCCGAGGCGCTGGTCCTCGTAGGCGGCGCGCACGCCGCCGCAGCCGTAGTGACCGCAGACGATGATGTGCCTGATTTTCAGTATCTGTACGGCAAACTGGATCACCGACAGGCAGTTGAGATCAGCATGTGCGACCACATTGGCGATGTTGCGGTGGACGAAAACCTCGCCGGGCATCAGGCCGGTGAC
>JBIJCV010000313.1:0-2906 GCA_044344525.1 Gammaproteobacteria bacterium
ACCGTGAGGCCCGTTTTGCGGCCACGTTCCGCGGCTGCTTCGTTGACGACATCGAGCTGCATCCACACGGCCTTTGCGCCGATGGCGATGGCTTCGTCGACCACCGGGCCGGCAGCCGCAGAGTTGCGGAATACGTCGACGAGGTCGATCGCCACCGGGATATCTGCCAGCTTTGCGTAGACGGTCTCTCCGAGCAGGGTCTCGCCGGCGTGACCGGGATTGACCGGGATACAGCGATAGCCTTTGCCCTGCAGAAAACGCATGACGCCGTGGGAGGCGCGCTGCGGTTTTGCGGAGGCGCCAACCACGGCGATGGTCCGGGCGCCACGCAGCGTTGCGATGATCACCGCGTCGGGCGTGAGATCACTCATCAGGCATCCCGGCCGCAGCCGTCACCCGCATCCTGGCGTTCGATCTGTACCGTGGTGTGTCCGATACCGAAGTGATCCTCCAGACCTTCGGTGAGTTCGTGCAGAAAATGATCGTCACCACCGTCGGGCATGACCAGATGTACGGTGAGGGCACTTTCAGTGGTGCTCATGGCCCAGATGTGCAGGTCGTGAATCCTGGTCACTCCCGGGAGTGCGCTCAGCCAGGCCGTGACAGCGGCGGGTTCAATGCTGCGCGGCACGGCATCCACCGCCAGATCGAGTGATTCACGCAGCAGACCCCAGGTGCCCCAGACGATCGCGGCAACGATGATCAGGCTGATCACGGGATCCAGCCACTGCCAGCCGTAGATCAGAATGCCGATGCCGCCGATGACCACGCCCAGCGACAGGACTGCATCTGCAGCCATGTGCAGAAAGGCGGCGCGGATGTTCAGATCGCCGTGCCGGCCGCTGGCAAACATCAGCGCCGTGGCTGTATTGATCACCACGCCGATACCTGCGATCACGATCATGGTCATCCCGTCGAGCGGGGCCGGAGTCGCGAAACGCTGGATGGCCTCCCAGGCGATGCCGCCCATGGCCAGCAGCAGCATGCCCGCGCTGAGCAGCGAAGCAAGGATCGTCGCCCGGCGGTAGCCATACGTCCGGCGCGGTGAGGGTTTGCTGCTCGCGAGTCCTGCAGCGCCCCAGGCCAGGCCGAGCGACAGCACATCGCTGAAGTTATGTCCGGCATCGGCGATCAGCGCCAGCGAACCGGCGATATAGCCATAGCTGGCTTCGATGATCACGAAGATCAGATTCAGTGCGATGCCGGCGGCGAAACGAGCACTGTAACCCCCGGGAGGCGGGCCATGGTCGTGGTGGTGATGCCCGTGATCATGGTCATCATGACCATGATCGTCGTGATCGTGCTGGCGCATGGTCTGGCTGTACCGTATGGAAACTATTTTTCAAAGTTGAGATTAGCACGCTGTTTTGCCGAGCCTCCAAAAACTAAGCTCAGATGATCATGGATCTCATTTAAATGCCCAGCGGTCCGTCCTTCAGGGATGCCCTCAGCCTGCGTGGTCCGGCCGGCCGCATCGAAGGGCTGCTCGATATGCCGGCAGACGCTGCTGTGCCGTCGGTGTCGGCGGTGGCGGTGATCTGTCATCCCCACCCGCAGCATCAGGGCACGCAGCTGAACAAGGTGGTGCACACCCTCAGCCGGAGCATGAACGAGCTGGCCGTGCCCGCCATACGCTTCAATTTCCGTGGCGTAGGCGCGAGCGAAGGCGCTTATGCAGACGGACTGGGTGAGACCGAAGATGTGATTGCGGTGGCCGGGTGGGCGCGGGACCGGTTTCCGCAGGCAGAACTATGGCTGGCGGGGTTTTCCTTTGGAGCCGCTGTGGCGATCCGCGCCGCCGAACAGCTCAAACCCGCGCGATTGATCAGCGTGGCGCCGCCAGTGACGCGTATGGCTGACCTGCTTGCCGATGTACGGCCGGAATGTCCCTGGTTGATCGTGCAGGGCACCGCCGATGAGGTGGTCGCCGCTGAAGATGTGCAGAACTGGGCGCAGATACATCATCCTGAAGCCAGGCTGGTACTGCTGCCCGAGGTCGGGCATTTCTTCCACGGCCGCCTGACGCTGCTGCGGGAAACACTGATCGGGTGGGTTGCCGAAACCGGGTCCGGAACTATCAGGCCGTAGCCTGGGCGCGACGTTGCTGCCAGCTCAGTTACCGTAGAACTGTCGCTGGAAGCGCACGGATAACGGCGCGCCGCTCGCATCAGACGGCTGTGCCTCGATGCTGAACACCAGGGCCTCCTCGCCGGATATCGCGACATCACCGACGTAGTAGATTGCTTCGCCTTCACGGATCTCGCGCAGGCTCAGATTCTTGGCCTGGCCGTTCAGGTTGACGGCGCTGGCGTTGACCTTGCCCGCCACCGGCATATCCGATCCACCTTCAGTCTTCTTCAGTATGGAAATGTTCAGCAGCACGCGATTGGCGCTGCGCGTGATGCTGTAGCTGCTGGCGATCTCGGGCGTCAGGGTGTCGGTCGGAATCGCGTTGAAGTGCAGGACGTAATCGCCGAAGTCCCGTGACGAGGCATCGGCAGGTTCCATCGGCTGTGTGGAGGCCAGGGTTGCGGGCTGGCTACCGGGCTTGCCGCAGGCAAGCAGCAGGCTGGCAGCGAGGAGGGTGACAAGAATTCTTGCAGTGACGTACATGGCGACACCTCACAAGGAACCGGGTCGACGGCCCCACTATAGCGCGCCGGGCGGCTGCAGTGGTCGAGCGCTGCGGTTTCAGTGAAGATGACGCAATTCCGGTGGGTCTTGAGAACAACCGATGTCAACCGGCCGTCAGCAAGCGCGCATTCATCAAAAAGTCCCAAGGTGGCCGGGTCGTGGTGCGGCGAAAGCCGCTGGCCCGGCCAAACCAGGGAATGCGGAATGACAATTCACGGGATGGTTTTTTGCTGGCCCGGTCAGGAGCAAAACACGATAGATATCGTCCGTGC
>JBIJCV010000315.1:0-2900 GCA_044344525.1 Gammaproteobacteria bacterium
CGGGGTCGAAATTGGCATTGACGCCGCCATTGGCAAATGGCGTATAGGGCACGCCGTTGTAGCCATCGTTCTCCACATCGGCAACCCAGCCCGTCAACACCGCATCGAAGTTTTCCGTGCCATACCAGTGCAGCTTGGTGCGCGCGGCCTTGTTCTTGTATTCGCCCGGATCAGCGCCGGTGACCGGGTTGTTCTGCCAGCCGGAATCACGATTGTCATAGATAGCCGAGATCGAGGCAGCCAGTGCGCCTTCCTCGATCGGCCCCCCGAAAGAACCGGCAATCTTGGTGGTTTCGTAGTTGCCGATACCGATCGAGCCGGTTGCCCAGCTGTCATCACCCGGGGTGCGCGTGATGATCTTGATCGCACCGGCGATCGTGTTGCGGCCGTACAGCGTGCCCTGCGGACCCCGCAGTACCTCGATGCGTTCCACATCTGACAGGTCCAGATTGACGCTGGCCAGGCGGCCAAAGTAGACGTCGTCGAGGTAGATGCCGACCGGTGACTCGGAGAGGTTGAAGCCCGGATTCTGCACGCTCGCGCCACGCGAGTGCACCTGGATGGCCTGGGCACCGGCCGTGACGGTGTAGGTTTGCAGGTTCGGGATGTTCTGGCCGATATCCTTGACCTCATCGATCTGCCGCGAACTGATCTGGCTGATATCGAAGGCGCTGACCGCCAGCGGCACCACCTGCAGGTTCTGTTCGCGTCGCTGGGCCGTGACGAGAATTTCGTCAATTGTTGCGTGTGCCGGCAGTACGCTCATGGCGAGCGTGGCACCCAATGTCATACGGTGCAGTCGTGTCGTGATCGATTTACGCTGGTTCATGCAGGATCCCCCGATCTGAAAGTGTGCTGACAAATACCATAACTGCCAGGTCCCGGCTAGCCGGACGACAGGTCAGCGGATCAGCGAGCAGGTGATCGTGCCGTCATCCTGCCAGGCCGAGACCTTGAGTTTCACGCCCATCGCCTCGCCATAACCGAGCAGGCGCGGGGTGGTCCAGGTTTCGTGGATTTCCTGCGCGGTCAGATCGAACTGGCCGATCTTCTGGCACTGGGTCAGTACCCAGCCGAAAGGATCTTTCCAGGTGCGGCTGTCACCGTCACCGGTGCTGGTCAGCGCCAGCGCATAGTGGCAGGCGGTGCGGTCGAAGAGGGCAACCAGGGCGATTTCCGGGTGGCCGGTCTTCTCGATGATCTGCTTCATGCGCAGGTTGATCGGCGCCATGGTCTTGATGTCGTGGGCGATGTATTCGGCGAGCAGTCCCAGGTTCTTGGCGAACTGGATCGCCAGCAGGTGTGCCTTGACCAGCGGGTCATTCATTTCGTGGGCGTAGCCCGCATGGTTGCCGAGCATCTTCAGCAGTATCGACATCGAGAGGCCGAGTTCTTCTTCACGGCCCTCGAAGCCGCTGAGCGTCTTGTACTGGTTGGCGGCGCCGGCGGCGGCCTTCGGGGCATGCGGGGGAACTTCGGCGATGATGGGTGAGCCTGTCGCGGGTGCATTGGCCATGATGGGATCCTCCTTAAAGACTGCATTCTGGTCCGGGTTGGTGCGGTTTATTCGCCTGTGTTTCATCCGTGGCCACCGTGCGAACGATGGCTTGCGGGGCGCGCCGTTCGGTGGAACTATGCACCTGAATATCCTGATCCGCTCCTCCTCGCAAAAGGAAAAACAAACATGGCGCAGCCGACGGCAGCCAGTAACTACGCAGGCGTCTGGGACAACCGGCTGGGCTTCGGCCGGAAGACGGCACTGATCGTGATCGACCTGTTGCAGGGCTATACGCTGAAAGGTGCGCCGTTGTTCGCGCCGGGTGTGGTCAAGGCCGTCAAGGAGATGCCGGAACTCCTGAAGCTGGCCCGACAGAAGAAGATGCCGATCATTCACACCCGGGTGTTCTACAACCCGTCTGATTTCATCGATGGCGGTGTCTGGATCAAAAAGGCGCCGGTGCTGAAGAGCCTGGTGCCGGGCAACAAATATGCGCAGTTCTGCAAGGGTGTGGAGCCGGGCAAGGGCGAACTGGTGATCGTCAAGAATTACGCGAGCGCCTTCTTCGGCACTTCGCTGGCTGCCACCCTGACCGCAGCGGGTATCGATACGCTGCTGATCACTGGTTGTACGACCTCCGGCTGCATACGTGCGTCGGCGGTTGATGCTGTGCAAAACGGCTTTCGTCCGATCGTGATCCGCGAATGTGTCGGTGACCGGCACGACGGCCCGCATGAAGCCAATCTGTTCGACATCAATGCCAAGTATGGCGATGTGATCAGCAAGGCCGAGGCGCTGAAATACATCAGGAGCCTGAAGGCAGGCAGCACGGCGCGCTGAAAAAAACCACAAGAGGACAAGTCATGGCCAGTAAATCCCCCAAAGGCGGCGTTGCAAAAGTCGACCGCAGCAAACTTACCCAGAGTCCGCATTACGACTACGTGCCGATCATCGACCGGCCGAAGTTCAAGCTGCCGAAAGGCGCCCGGGTGGCAGTCATCCCGTACATCAATATCGAGCACTTCCCGCACAATATTCCGGGTACCGCGATCATTCCTGGCACGCAGCAGTTCAATCCGGATCCGCTGAACTATGGCTGGCGTGACTACGGCAACCGGGTCGGGCTCTGGAGGATGATGGAACTCATGGACCAGATCGGCATGCGTGGCACGGTCTGCCTGAATTCCGAGATCATCCGCGAGTATCCGCGCATCGTCGAGGAGGCCAACAAGCGCAAGTGGGCGTTTATCGGCCACGGCATCAACAATGCGCCGGCCAACTTTCTGTCGGGTATCGACGAGAAGAAGGAGCGCGAGATCATCGGTGGCGTGCTCAAGGCGATGGAAAAGGCCATCGGTCGCAAGACCAGGGGCTGGCTCTCGCCGTTCCTGACGCATACCAA
>JBIJCV010000316.1:0-2890 GCA_044344525.1 Gammaproteobacteria bacterium
CTGGCGCGGCTGACGGATCGCCTCGCTGACCGCGCGCTCGGTGACTTCATAGAAGAGGACCCGGTGTACGGCGCGGTCCTTCAGCAGGCCACGCTCACCGAGCACTTCCTGCAAATGCCACGATATGGCCTCACCCTCCCGGTCAGGGTCGGTGGCCAGATACAGCGTATCGGCCTTCTTGAGCGCATTGGCAATGGCGGTGATGTGACGTTCCTTGTCCTCCGCCACCGCGTACTTCATTTCATAGCCGTGTTCCGGATCGACCGCACCGTCCTTTTCCAGCAGGTCGCGCACATGCCCATAGGAGGCGAACACCTTGAAGTCCTTGCCGAGGTACTTCTCGATGGTCTTGGCTTTTGCCGGCGACTCTACAACGACGATACTGGTCATGCGATCCCAAATCCGGGCTGAAGATCTGCAGAAAACGCGGACTCTACAGACGACGAAGCCGCGACTCTAGCGCGGCTTGACTGCTGAAACACAAAAAATCACTCAATGCATGACGTCGGCGCTCTCCTCAAAGACCAGATCTTCCATGCGCGAAAAGGCGGTTTCCTGACCCGGTTGGGCAAACAGGACCATCAATACCACCCACTTGAGCTGTTCTTTGTCGACGGTCTCGGAACCCAGCGCCATCAACCGGTCGATCACCACTTCACGCTGTGCCGCCGAGAGGATTCCGACCTGCTCCAGATAGAGCAGATAACCACGGCAATCGAGATCGAGCCGGCGTATCTCGACTTCATTATAGACACGCACCGAGCGCTCGCCGGGGATACCCGCGTAGGGGGCGCTGGTTTCGTTCAGGCCATCCAGCCAGTCCAGCGCACTGTCGACTTCCGGCTCGCCAAAACCGGCGCGCAGAAGCTCCTCACGCAGCACATCCTGGTCTGCTGTATCCGGCTCCTGCTCCGTGTAGGTCTCGAAGAGGTACAGGAGAACGTCGAGAACGGTATCGCTCATTATTCGACGCTCCGGTTGATCCTCTGATAGCGACCGCCTGCCAGCGAGCGCACCAATCCCTGCAATTCGAGGATCAGAAGCATGGAGGAAACCTCCCCGATCGTCAATCCGCAGCGCGACGCAAGCACATCCGCCGCAACAGGATTGCAGCTCATCGCAGACAGCAGCCCGGCATGCGCCGTATCGGGCGCAGCGGCATGCAGATCTGCCACCTGCTGCGCCAACTCATCAGCAGGCTGCAGACCGGCCAGCAAGCCACCGAGTTCATCGCCAATATCCGCGGCTGTCTCCACCAGGCGCGCGCCATCGCGTATCAGCCGATGACAGCCGCGCGCCACGGGATTATGTATCGACCCCGGGATGGCAAATACCTCGCGCCCCTGTTCCATCGCATGTCGCGCAGTAATCAGCGCACCGCTCCTGACGCTGGCCTCGACAACCAGCACACCGACGCAAAGCCCGCTGATAATCCGGTTACGGCGCGGGAAGTTGCTGCGCGAGACCGGCGTGCCCGGCGCGAATTCCGAGACGATCGCTCCGCCTGCCGCGACGATCTGGTCAGCGAGCCCGGTATGCCGACGTGGATACACGCTGTCAGGGCCTGTTCCGCAGACCGCAATGGTCTGGCCACCTGACACCTGCAATGCCCCCAGATGGGCAGCGGCATCGATACCTTCGGCCAGTCCGCTGGTGATGCAGAAACCGGCGGCGGCGAGATGCGCGGCAAAACTGCGCGCCGTATCGGCGCCCTCAGCCGTCGCATTGCGGCTGCCGACAATGGCGAGCTGTGGCAGGGTCAGAACATCCGGATTGCCGCGCACAAACAGAACGGGAGGCGGACGGGAGATCTCCCTGAGCAAGGGCGGATAGTGCGGATCATCAAGCCGCAGCAGGTGATGATCCGGCGCTGAAAGCCAGGTTTCGAGCGCCAGGGACAGCCGTGCTTCAGTGGTCAATGTGCTCCTTGCGACGGGTCACGCGCCCCGCCGCAAGCGAAGTGGCACCGCTCAGTCCGGGTTGCGTACCTTGTCCAGTATATGGATGGCGTCCTCGGCTTTCATGACCAGACCATAGCTGATCCGGTCATAGGCCTTGAAGACCATTAGAAGCCCGGCACGCTCATCCGGCAACTGCACATTACGATTGAAGACGCCGGTTTTGACCGGGTCGGGCACCTTGGCGCCGGCCTGCCAGACGCTCAGCACATGACCAGACTCCAGGCCATCGCGTGCCCCGCGGTTGATGATCACCACCTGATACTGACCAATCTGGGTGACGCCATCAACGATGTGGATGATGCGCCCTTCGACCGGCTTGTCCGGTGCCCGGGGCGTAAAGCGCATGGGCAGCGACTGCGTCTGGGACAGCAGGCGGTCGCCAATGACCACTTCCTGCGTCGAGGCGTTCAGCTGCATGGTCGCCGGGTCACCCACTCTGGTTACTTTCCCCTCGGCGACGAAAACGCCTTCGTAGCCCACGACGTCGCCATCGTCGGGATCGATGATCTTGTCGCCCGGATGAATCAGGTTATAGACGCCGCCCGCATCGATGGACGTACCGCGGATATAGACATCGTTGCCGGTGGCACCGATCAGATGATCGTCGCGTAGCGCCACAACATAAGGCAGATCATCGAGCTGCTTCTTCTCCAGCACCGCGCCCTTGCTGAGAAACGGCGCAACAAGGCTATAGGGAAGGGTGTAAATGGCCGACTCCAGGGACTCTTCACGAACCCGCGGCGACAACTTTTCAGTATTGGCTGCAGTACCCCGCTCCAGCCGCAACTGGGGCTTGCCATCGACATACACCAGCGTGAGTACATCGCCGGGATAGATAAGGTGCGGGTTTTCGACCTGCGGGTTGACGTACCAGATCTCCGGCCAATACCAGGGATCACGCAGGAATCGGGCGGAGATATCCCACAGGG
>JBIJCV010000317.1:0-2886 GCA_044344525.1 Gammaproteobacteria bacterium
GACTTCTGCATCCGGCAGGCCTTCGAGATTCAACAGGCGCCGGCCCGTTTCCACATCCGGCACTGTCTCGATATCAAACACCATGGTCTTCATGGTCGCCTCACGCTTTCATCAGTACAGCAACCGCCACAACCAGGCCCGCCTCATCCGACAGGGTGACATGCCCCGGACCCACGCCAAGTTCTGCACACACCTGGCGTCCGCGCGCCGAGTAAATGATCTCCGGCTTGCCACGCGAGTCCGGCAGGATTCCGGCATCGCGCAGCCACATGCCATTTGCGAAACCGGTGCCCATCGCCTTGACGATGGCTTCCTTGGCGGCAAAACGCATGGCCAGAAACCGCACCGGATTCCCGCTGCCGGCAAAGCCCTGCAGTTCTTCAGGCATCAGTATGCGCTGTACAAAACGCTCACCATAACGGGCGTGCGCGGCTGCGATGCGCTCTATTCTCAGAATATCGGTACCGATACCGAAAATCATGTGCTGCGTGCCATCTGCATCAGTCGCTTCATGTCGGCAACCGCCGCCGGCATGCCGGAGAACAGCGCCTGGGCCACGATCGCATGGCCGATATTGAGTTCGTTGATTTCTGCTATCGCAGCAACCGGTCCCACGTTGTGATAATTGAGCCCGTGCCCGGCATGCACCTCAAGCCCGGCCGCGATGCCAAAGCGGGCTGCTTCCCGCAGCCGGTGCAACTCGATCTCGCGCTTCTCACCGTCCGGCAACTCGGCATAGACACCGGTGTGCAGCTCAATCACCGGCGCCCCGCTGCGAGCTGCCGCCTCGATCTGGCGCAAATCAGGATCGATGAACAACCCGGCCCGGATACCCTCAGCGGCAAAGCGCCGGCAGGCAGCGGCGACTGCGGCGAAATGTCCGAGCACATCCAGACCACCCTCCGTGGTCAATTCGGCACGCCGCTCCGGCACCAGACAGCAGTCGGAGGGACGCACACGACAGGCTATCGCGATGATCTCCGCGGAAACCGCCAGCTCCAGATTCATACGCGTCTTCAGTTGCGCCTGCAGAAGGTCGAGGTCGGAATCCTGGATGTGCCGGCGGTCTTCACGCAGGTGGACGGTAATGCTGTCGGCACCAGCCTGCTCGGCAAGCAGCGCTGCCTGACAGGGATCGGGGTAAGAGGTGCCGCGTGCCTGACGCAGGGTCGCCACATGATCGACATTGACGCCCAGGAGCATGGCGGAACGCAGGACCAGACTCATGACGGCTGCATCACCACCGGAGTGCGGCGCATCGAAGCGAGCACCTGACGGGTGCGCAATGTCCGGCCGTCCAGGTAGTGGGCGAGAACTCCGCGCAACAGGCGTTTGGCCGATTGCAGTACGCCGGGATCTGTCAGCTCGCCACGGCTGATCGCCAGCAGCGTCTGCCCCGACAGGACCAGATCGCCCTGCCCGGTTTCGGCAGGCACCGGCCCGTGCTCGATGCGGTACTCATAGTTCCGCTGCGGGTCGAGTGCGACATCATTGAGCACATCGTGATCGAGATTGAGACCGTAACCGACCTCGGCCAGCAGGCCCAGTTCGAAACGGCGCAAGGCCGGTTCGGGATCACCACCCTGCCGGAGTTCATCAAGCGCCTGCGCATAGGCCACGAAGAGGCCGGGATGCGGGTCGCCACGCCGGACAAAATTGAGAATCAGTTCGTTCAGGTAGAAGGCACCCATCAGCGCCATCCCCTGCAGAGGTACCTCGCGCGACGCGGTCTCGGCAGCGCGCAGGGTCTGCAGCGAGCCCCGGCCACCCCAGGACAGCCGCACCGCCTGAAAGGGCTGCAGCACGCTACGCCAGCGCGATGACGGCCGACGGGCTCCGCGCGCCACGATCCCCACACGGCCATGCTCATTGGCCAGCACTTCAAGGATCTGGCTGGTCTCCTGATATGCCCTGGCATGCAGGATGAAGGCCGCCTCAAACTCGGCTATCGCAGCGCTCACGCTTCCGTCTCAAAACCGAACTGCTGCAATGCCCGGGCGCTGTCCGCCCAGTTGCTCTTTACCTTGACGTGAGTCTCGAGATAGAACTTGTCGCCAAAGATCGATTCCAGCTCAAGCCGCGCCGCTGTACCCACTTCCTTGATCATTGCGCCGCCCTTGCCGACTACCATGCCCTTGTGCGACTCCCGGTCTGCCCAGATCGCCACGTCTGCCAGCACCACGCCCGGCTTCTGCTCCAGCATCAGCACTTCAACGGCAAGGCCATACGGGACTTCCTGGCGGAGCGCCAGCAGCAGCTTTTCCCGTACCATCTCGGCAATGCGGAACTCCATGCTCCTGTTGGTACTGGCATCCAGCGGGTAAAGCGGCGGTCCGACCGGCAGAAATGACACAGCGAGATCTGTCAGCCGGTCCAGATTGTCGATGCGCGCAGCAGATACCGGAATGATTCCGCAAAATTCGCCTTTACCGGCACATTGTTCGAGATAGGGCAGCAAGGCTGACTTCGGCCGCACCGAGTCCATCTTGTTAACCACCAGCAGAGCCGGAATACCGGCATTACGCACATGCCCAAGCACGTAGTCATCGGCTGACCGCCAGACACCGGCCTCAACCACAAACAGCACCAGGTCAGCACCGGCAATGGCACTGTCGGCCGCCCGGTTCATCGCCCGGTTCAGCATGCTGCGCTGACGGACATGCAGCCCGGGCGTATCGACGAACAGCAACTGCGCATCGGGGCGGGTCAGCACACCGAGAATCGCATGCCGTGTGGTCTGTGCGCGCGGCGTCACGATGCTGATCTTGCGTCCGACCAGGGCGTTGACCAGCGTCGACTTGCCGACATTCGGTCGCCCGACCACGGCAATAAAACCGGTACGGAAATCCTCAGCCATGCCGGTCTGCCTCACGCAACGCCTGCTCG
>JBIJCV010000318.1:0-2878 GCA_044344525.1 Gammaproteobacteria bacterium
GCTGTACTTTGCGAGCGTTTCCTGTCTCGAACAGCGTCGCGAGTCCCCGATGCCTGAAACTCTTGGTCATCGGCTGGCACCGTAACCGAATAGGTGACGATGTGCAACCGTTAGTGCCCGAGCAGTCCTTCCAGACCTGTCTCCGCGCCGAGCCCGGCGCTGAGATAACTGTTCTCCGCATCGCGCACCACCAGCCCGCGGCGTTCCAGGTGCCGGGCGATGCGCGCCACGATCTGCCCGAGCAGCGCATTGAACTCGGCTGGCGTCGGTGGGGCTACGCGCCGGAAGCGCGGCCCGGTGGCGGTCAGCTCGTAGACGCCATCGAGCACCAGCAGATGGAAATGAATGTTGAGATTGAGCGCGCTGCCGAATCGCTGGATCAGCGTCACCGCCCCAGTCCGACCCGTCTTCTGCGTGAGCCCGGCTTTTCTTACCAGGTGGGCGGCAAGGGCCCGGTACACGATGCCGAGCACAGCGCCCATCGCCACCGGATCGGTGGCAAAGAGATACCGTAGCGGAAACGGCACCGAGAGCACCCACTGGCGTACGGGCTCGCGCGGCAGCACCTCGTCCACCAGCAGCGCCGCACTCTCCGTCGTGCGCCGTGCCGCGCAGCTCGGACAAAAGCCGCGGCGCTTGCAGCTATAGGCGACCAGCCGCTCGGCGTGGCAGGCCGTGCAGCGCACCCTCAAGAACCCGTGCTCCAGCCGCCCGCACTTCAGGTACGCCGCGAACTCCTCCTGCACGTAGCCTGGCAGCTGGCGTCCCCTCTCGGCGAGCGCCGCCACGAACGCCGGGTAGTGGCGCTCGACGAGCGCCCGGAAAACACACACGATAACCTCGTCGCGCGGGGTCGGTTTGGTCGGACCTCGCCCGCACCGCGCGGGGCGTTACTTGAGGGAATCAGTTCCTGCGGCGCCAGCGGCGCGCAGCGAGACCAGCGAGGGCCGTGCCCAGCAGCCAGATGCCCGCGGGGGCCGGCACGGCCGCCGTCGCAGCCTGGGTGTAGTCCGTGCCTGATCCGGAGGAGAGGGTGAAATCCACCGGCACACCGTTGCTGGTCACCGATGCAATGCCCTGCCAGGCGACGGTGTTGAGGAAGTTCATGGCCGCATCGGCCTTGCCCTCGTCGACGACGCTGCCACCTGCGTTGGCGCCAGCCTCAGCGACAAAAGCCAGGCCAAAGTCGAATGGCACACCGAACTGGAAGCTGACGAGGATCGGAATCAGCACACTCGTCGGGGCAGGGCTGGTTCCCAGCGGGCCGATGCAGCAGAAGCCTGAGTCTGGCCCCGTATCATCGTTGTCGTTGTAGTAGGCGCCAACCACATTCGATCCGCCCTCCTCCAAACGCCAGCTGACTTCCGCGAACGCCTGCGGTCCGGGAATGCCGTCGGGTCCGATCGTCGTCACGCTCGGCGACACGTCCACGAGCACGCTCCCGCTCATGGTGCCGGGGGTACCCAGCAGGGCAGGGTTGGCGGACACGATGGTGACGGAGTCAATGAAACTCGCCCGGAACCCCGAACGGGTTTCATTGCGAATGCCAGGCACGTTGGATGCCTCGAAGGCCGAGATGCCACCGCTGATGTGACCGTAACTGACCGTGCCGCCCACCAGGCCGGCGAAGTCCGCGTAAAGCACCGTGGCCGTGGGCGCGTACGTGCCCAGGTTGACGTGGTAGGTGCTGGAACCCACGTCCGTGCCCGACGTCAGGGAAAGTGCCGAGGTGCTGGATCCGCCGCCGGTAATGGCGAGGTCGAAGCTGTCGTCTGCCACGTCAAAGGAACGGTCCCACAACAGGACCAGTTCAGAGGCACTGGCGGTGGCTGGTATGCCGGCGAAGCCGGCCAGCAGGGAGGCTGCGGCGAGCATCTGGCCCAATCGGGTGCGGAGCATGAGCGATTCCCCTGTTGATCCGGTGTGGCCGGACTTATATGTATGCTGAGGGAACACAGTAACCCCCATGCTGCATGGCCGGCAACCCGCCGGATTAGGTCAAATCATCGCCGGCAGGCAGCGTGATTCCGCGTATACCGTTATGAAACTGCAGCGGAGCCCCCTTCCGGGAATAGGACGTTCAAAGCCCCTGTTGCCGGCAGTGTAGCCGTGCGGCGCGATGCCGCCGACCGGTGATAACGCGAGCCGGCCAATGCCGCAGCGGGTTGCACTGCGGGAAATGCAGGCGTGAGGTCGGGCTTCTCGCACTGCACGAGGCCGCAGGCGCAGCGGGCCTTGAAGCCTGTCAGGCTCTGCGCTTTGCGTTGACCTGGCGGACGAAGTCCGCATCAACCATGGTCACGCCCTGCTTCTTTGCCTCACGGATGATTCCCCGCAGGGCAACCGTGAGCAGCACCTTCGGTGCATCGATCAGCTCCTTGCAGGCATCGAGCTCGAATCGGACTTCAGGGTCGAGCTTGTTGGCGGTGTAATAAATGGAATTCGCCTCAAGCCCCTTGGCCATCGGAATGGGTACGGGCTTCGGGCGGTTGTGGGAACAGAAGAAAAACCGCCGGTCACCGGCCTCGTTATGCCGGAATCCGTAGGACAGCGGGATACTGGGGAACTCCTTCTGGGCAAGCAGCCGCTCATGGAAGCGCTCCTTGAGGAGGATGTTCTTCACCTTCAGGCACCAGAACTTCTCGCAGCCGGAGGGATCCGTCTCGCGGCCCGGCCGGTACTGGAACTCACCGTCCAGTTCGCATTCGAAAACCTGAAACGCATCCTTCATCAGCAGGGGGAACTCCGGATCCCCGGCATATTCCGCAGACGGCGTGCGAGCCATTTCGAAGGGAATGTTTTTCATCTTCTCTTCAGGCTCGACGCCCGGATAGCCCAGCGCCACGATCGGCTTCAGCCAGCTCTCCCTGTACTCGAC
>JBIJCV010000319.1:0-2868 GCA_044344525.1 Gammaproteobacteria bacterium
GATTGCACTGGATCCAGACGTCGTCTATACGGATATCTGGACCGACCCGGTTGCAGCCGGCCGGCCTGCTGACACGGGCTTTGCCTGGCGCTATACCGATCTCAGCACGCCGATACCGACCAGCGGTGACTGCCTGGACAACTGGGCCGGACACTGCCGGATCACCATCCACTACGAAACGCATATTCACCCGCTGTGGGCAAAACCGCGTCAGACGCTGGCCGGCGATGGCGTCACAGTGCTCAGCGACGACACCTGCACGAACTGCCATGCGCCGACCAGCGTGCTCGGTGCCGTGCAGCTTCCCGCCGCCCAGCTCGATCTGTCGGATGGCGCCTCGGACATCAATGGCGATCACTTCAAGGCCTATCGCGAACTGCTGTCCACCGACAACGAGCAGGAACTCGTGGGCGGTGCGCTGGCTGACCGGCTGGTCCAGACCGGTGTGGATCCGGTCACCAATGATCCGGTGTTCAGCCCGGTACCGGTCAGTGCCTCGCTGTCGATCGCCGGTGCGCGCAATTCGCCGCGCTTCTTCAGCCGGTTCGCTCCTGGTGCCTCGCATGCGGGCCGGCTGTCGCCAGCGGAACTGCGTCTGATTTCCGAGTGGGTGGATATCGGTGCGCAGTACTACAACGATCCCTTCCTGGCACCGCTGAATTAGGCCCGGCAGGAAATCCAGATGCGCACAGTCGTCCTCATGGTGATGCTGGTTTTCTTGCCCTTCGTCACACCCGCTTATGCAAAAACGGCCCACTATGAGGCCGTGGTTGCCGAGCCTTTTGTTGAGTTGCACACGGGTCCGGGGCGCGGTTTCCCGGTTTTTCATGTCGTTGACCGTGGTCAGCACATCGAAGTGCTCAAGCGTCGTACCGACTGGTTTGAGGTGCGCACGGACAGGGGTATCAAAGGCTGGGTACGGCTGGAGGAGATGAGCGCCACGCTTGATGTCACCGGCTCGGCAACGAAGATCGATGACCCGGGCGTCGACGACTACAAAGCCCGCCGCTGGGAAGCCGGTGTCGGGCTTGGCGATCTGGATGGCGCGAGCGTGATATCGGTTTACGCCGGTTATCACCTGACCGGCAACCTGTCGGTGGAGGCACGGGTCGGTGATGTGAGTGGAGACTATTCCGACGGCTGGCTGGCGACCGCGGATATCGTGCATCAGCCATTCCCGACCTGGCGAATTTCTCCGTTCGCCATGCTGGGTACCGGAATCATCCGCATCGATCCGAAAGCGACCCTGGTGAGCACTGAAGATCGCAGCGACCAGGTGGGACACGTTGGACTCGGCGCCCGCATGTATGTGACGAAGCGCTTCATGTTTCGCGCCGAATACTCGAGCTACCTGACTTTCACCAGTGAAGACGACAACGAGGAACTGGACGAATGGAAAGCCGGATTTACCTTCTTCTTCTGAGGACAGCGATCCTGTCCCTGCTGGCCGTCACAGCCGGCTGCGCGTCGCTGGGCCGGTCTCGCGAGCCGGTCGAGGACGCCAACGCATCCTCGCCGGTCATCGATCCACGCATCGAACGCCGCACTGTATCGCCGCCGAAAATCGACAGCGAGGACTTCGAAGTCACCGGCTATTACGGCATGTTGAGCGTTGAAGACTTCGGTACCAATTCGGTGTTTGGCGCGCGCCTTGCCTATCATGTGACCGAAGGCCTGTTTGCCGAAGCGACCTATGCAGAGACCAGCGACGTGGACAAATCCAGTGCTGAAATTCTCGGCAACTATGATCTGTCCTTCGGCAGTGACCGCAAATACAAGTATTACGATCTGTCGCTGGGCTACAACCTGCTGCCTGGCGAGGTGTTCATCGGTAGAAACCGCGCGTTCAATTCCGCGTTCTATGTGGTGGCCGGCGCTGGCAACACCACGTTCCACGACGAGGACATGTTCACCCTGAGTTTCGGCGGCGGATACCGGATTCTGGCCACGGATGCCATCGGCCTGCACTTCGACGTGCGCGATCACCTGTTTGACGATGACATCAGCGGCGAGGACAAGACCACCCACAACATCGAGTTCACGCTCGGTCTGAGCTGGTTCTTCTGAGATGAACATGCGCAGAAGCGTATTGGGGCTGGTGCTGGTGGCGAGTCTGTCCGTCACGCTGCTGCCTGCGCCGCTAATGGCCGCAGAGGCAACCGGCCCGGCCGCTGATTTCAGTCTGCCATCGCGTGGCGGCAAGCCAGTTGCGCTCTCTGCATTGCGCGGGCAGGTGGTGCTGATCAATTTCTGGGCGACCTGGTGCGGTCCCTGCCGCAAGGAAATGCCGCTGCTCGAACAGCTCCAGAAAAAGTACGCGTCGCTCGGCTTCACCATGCTCGGCATCAACGTCGAGGAAGACACGACACAGATGGAGACCTTCCTCGGCGATGTACCGGTCACCTTTCCGGTTCTGCTGGACCCGGCCAATCAGGTCAGCAAGCTCTACGATGTGGCGGCGATGCCAAGCACAGTGATCGTCGATCGCAAGGGCAATATCCGTTTTATTCATCAGGGTTATAAACCGGGTGACGAAAACCGTTATCAGGATGTGATCCGCCAGTTGATCCGGGAGCGCACATGAAGGCGTGGCTGGCCATTTATCTGACTGGCGCGATGCTGCTGGCCGGATGTACCGGGGTGGAGCCGTGGGTAAAACCCTATGAGCGTGACCGGCTGGCCGATCCGATCATGAGTTTCGACCGCAATCCGGTCTCGGGTGCCTATCTCGATCATGTCCATGAAGCGCGCGAGGCATCGCGCGGCGCGACCGGCAGTGCCGGTGGCGGCTGCGGGTGCAACTGACGATGTGGCGCACCGGCATACTGCTGATCTTTGTTGCGGGCACCGTGTTTGCCGGCGTGCTGC
>JBIJCV010000024.1:0-10305 GCA_044344525.1 Gammaproteobacteria bacterium
CTGAGGCGCGAGCTGCAGGCCGGGGCGTGTGGGTCGGGTCTCCGCAGAGCTGGGAGCCGCCCTGGACTTATCGCGCCCGAGGTCGGGGCCGGGACGTGCCAGACATCAGCTATGCGAAAGAGACCGCTGAACGTTGCGTTGCTGCTATCGGCCGGAAAGACCCGGATTCTGGAGTACGGCCGCCCTCCGATGTTTCAGCTCCCTCATCCTCGTGCCCCATCAAGGGCAACATCAGTTCCAAGGGTGAGCGGATCTACCACTCACCCGGCATGCCCTCGTACGCGAGTACACGGATAGACACCCAGAAGGGCGAGCGGTGGTTCTGTAGCATCGCAGAGGCAGAACACGCAGGCTGGCGAGCACCGAAATAATTTTACCGGTCACAGCTTCGCCAGTTCATGAAACCCTCGTGAGGATCCACCGCGATCCGGCAGGTGATGGGGTGGGCTAGGGTAGCCAGGCGCCGTCTTGATAGACGATCGCATCATCAAGCAAAACACGATGGGTAATTGCAAAGACATCTACATGATGCCGAGCAGTGGCTCGGCGTATATTGGGCTTGCTGTAGATGCCGTGTTTGGCGCCTAAAGAAAGATGAATGCCGCACATGCGTTCGTATGTGCCGATATCGTTCACCGTGCGATGTTCAGAAAACGAACGGTTCATCCCAAAACCAAGCTCACGTAGCCACACCTCGCCTTCATCTGCGCGAATATTGGCGAGTACTTGATCGAACTCTGGCGTGGGGTCGATAACCTCGGTGACACGACCTCTGTGCACGACAAGGGTGATGGGTTTGTCGGGCCGGTTAACTGAGAACGAAGTGTCACCGAATACGAATATACGAACACGCCCGTTTACCGCTTCGAGGTCTCTGGACTCGGTGAATACCTCTCCGATGGGGAATTGCCCGCCCACATTCTGCATCTCGCTGTAATCACCCACGTTGAGTTTAGCTAACTCAAAGCCGGCGCTAAATATGAGTTGCTCACCGCCACTGTCAACAATGCCGACTTGCGTGCCGTCGATTCGTTCTTTAAGGGACTTGCCAACGCCACGGTAGTAGGAGGGGTCATAGGCAAGTGACTCGATGTAGCGTAATCCTTCTTCGCCAGGCATACGGGACAAATGGGGATGTTCAATGACTTTAAGTGATCGTTTGAACAGTTCGACACGAATGCGGAATGCTTCAAGGCGAAAATTGGTTGATTGAATAAGTACAACCAGATCTGAGGGGGATAACGAAAACAGTTCGCCAAGAATGTCCGCAGGCAATACGGCATCAAAATCAATGAATGTAGCGTCAGGCAGGCAGCGACGATAGGCTGTCGTCAACGCGACTGCGAGTGGGCATTGAGCGTCGGAGACGACGACCGCTTTGTGTGCTGAGGAGTGTTCGACGGCTATGGTCAGAATGTCGCGCAAGTTTACTTCAGCGATATCTATGGCTTCATTCGTTAGCTGCATTGGGTGGAACCGTAAAAAAGTGCGCGGAGGATAGGCGATTCAGCTACCTCTTGATACGGCCGGTCTGCCCCGGCAACGCATCTGACGCCCTGAGGCTAAGAAAACTCTGATTTGCCCCACCCGCTGAGGCATGATTGCTCAATCGTGCGGAGGTTGTGATGAAACAGCAAACGCTGACGAGTTTCGAGAAGTTCGGCAAGCGACTGTCGTGAGCTATCCCATTCCAGTGACTGTTTCAGCATGTCCTACTTGAAGAAGGCCTGGCTTGGCGGGTATGGCCTGGGGTTCACCTTCTGGGTTCTGGGCTGCCTTGCCCCCACCCCGATTTTCGCTGCCAAGTTCTACCTGCGTGAGGCCGGGGTATTCGCGAGCGAAAACCCGGCTGTCTACCTGGCCGGTCAGGCATTCCTGTGGTTTGAGTGGTCATACTTTGCATTCATCACAGTTGCTCTCTGGAATTCGTCTTCCAACCACCTGAAGCGCGCAGGGGGTGGCGGCTCCGAAAGAGCTCTATGGGGGCAGTTGGGGCGATTGCTTGCAGTGGCGTCCGGCTTCCTGGCCCTGGGTTCGCTCGCGAACCTGTCGGGGGTCACCACATGGATCTTCGGGCAGGCCATGTTTATCGGTATGGGCGCCGACTGAGCATCGGAAATCAGTCCGCCGTGGTGTCTTCCGGCCGTGAAGCCAGACGGGGCTGCCATGCCACGTAGATCAGTCCGGCGATGAAGATCAGCAGCATGATGCTGTTGATGACGGTGTAGTCAAAGGGCTTCAGCCAGATCTCGGAATACAGTCCAAAATGCGCCGGCATCTCGGCCACACCCCAGCCGACGATACCCACCGGGATGCCATAGCGTACGGCATAGCCGACCCGCGGGGTCTTGAGCAGCTTCAACAGGATGTAGACGGTCCACGCTGCCCAGCCGACGTATGCCACCATGATGATGGTGTTGTTGAACATGTAACCCACGTACAGCCAGAACTCGTAGCAGGCCCAGGTGACGAAGAGGGTTTCGATGGCCGTGATGCGGGCAAAGCTGCGACCGTTATCGGGCGTCGGCATGCCCGGGTTGAATCCCAGGTTGCGGTGGAACCAGCGGATGAGGCTGCACTTGGTCTGCCGATTGAACAAGCCGTAGACGACAAACAGCGCCAGCATGATCGGCATGGTGGCCATCAGCACCGTGGCGCCGGCGAAGATGGGCAGGCCGGTTGGGCTGGTGTACTCGGGGATCTTGAACATCTCCGCGTAGAACTCGAAAGTGAACTCAAACCAGCCCACCCAGACGAGCAACCCACCGAGGAAGCCCATCCACGTGGAGGGGACTTCGCTCCGCTTGAGTCCGGCCCAGATCAGGCCGGCGCCGATGGCACCGACGCCCAGGCTGGCGACCTCCTGGTACTCGCCGAAAACCCCCCGGATGAAGGCCCACGACGCGTGGCCGAGCCATTGGCTCAGGAAAGCGATGGTGAAAGCAACCAGACCGGGAAAGGGCTTGCGGTAGATGATCTGGGTGATGTTCACAGGGTGCTCCCGGGGAGGCAAAATCAGCATTCCATTGCAACCGCTTCGCCGGTGCCCGGCAAGTGCCCGCGGGGAGTTTCTTCCTGTAACTGCCAGAACATTCACGAATCCCGCTTCGTGCGACATGAATCGGGATCGAGTTTACCGCCGTTGATGTCTGTTAACAGCATGGCAACCCCAGGACTGGATGAACCCTGGGCCTGGAGGCCGGCTACATCCAGCGCTGCAGGGGGCGGTATAGCCAGCGCTTGACCTGTAACTGAAGTGGCAGGTCGCTCAGCCATCCGGGCATCAGCGCGGCACTGCCAGGATTTTGCCGCATCGTTTCAAACAGGCAGCGGAAGCGTTCGCAGGTCGGCACATCGTCGCTGAAGATCATCGCTTCGATCAGACGATCGTGGGCTGCGTGCTCGAGGTTGTAGCTGCCAACAGCGACCGCCCGATCATCGACGAAGAGCACCTTGGCGTGCTCTCCGGCCCGGTTCTCGTAAATGCGTGCCCCCGCCTTCAGGACCGCCTCGTACTGGATGGACGCGGAGATCCACGGGAAGTGGGTGACGCCCAGCGAGTCCCGGTGAGAATGAAAGATCTCCACGTCGATGCCGCGCCTGCAGGCCCGCAGCAGCGCGGCCTTCAGGACCGGGGCAGGTTTGCAGTAGAGCGACGCGATGCACAGTGACTGCTGCGCGCTATCGATGAGTTGCACAATCTCGTCAGTGAGCCGGTTATGCACGGCGCCGAATGGGAAGAGAAGGCCAGAGCACTCAGCGGGATCCTCTCGCACATAGCGGAGCTGATGGGTGCACTCCACGTCGAACGGAACCTTGAGGAAGGCCGTGAGCCTCGCTGTCTCGGCTGCCGGAAGGCCGGCGAACCAACAGGCCTCCCGCAGGAGATGGGTAACGATGTCGCCCTCAAGCTCAAGCGACACTTCGTTCCACTGGGAAAAGGAGTGGTGAGCTATGTTGCTGCTGCCGAACACCGCAGCGCCGGCATCCGAGACCTGGATTTTCACATGGAGGCCGCCACCGACCAGCCGGTGCCGCAGCGATGTCGGCGAGTAATGGACGATGAGACCACCGGCGGCTTCGAGCTGACGAAAGCGCTGCAGGAGTCCTGGTCTTTCCATGGCGTTGCTCAGGTTCTGCGCAAGCCGCTGGCCAAAGCTGTCGACGACGAGCACAACACGCACGCCCCTGCGGGCCGCGGCGATGAGCGCGTCCGCCATCCGACCGCTGCGCTCGTCACTGCCAAAGTAGTAGGTGGTCAGCATGAGAAAGTGCTGTGCGCTGTTCACCATGCGCATGCGCAGTGCCCACTCGTCCTCGCGATTCGTGAGGACGCTGAGGCGCGTCGCGGTCAACTGCTGGATGCTGCTCATGGTCGATGCGTCAGGGTTTCTTCAGCAGCAGCGAATAGCGCACGCGGGAGTAACAATCGTAGCCGGATGGCTTGCTGAAGATCCGCTCCTGATCGAGGATCTCGAGGGTCAGTCCCTCCCGGGCTGCAAGATCCTTCCAGAAGGAGCGC
Source organism: Gammaproteobacteria bacterium (assembly GCA_044344525.1). Classification (GTDB taxonomy): domain Bacteria; phylum Pseudomonadota; class Gammaproteobacteria; order Steroidobacterales; genus SHZI01. The sequence continues at coordinate 4,523 of JBIJCV010000024.1, forward strand.
GTGAAAATAAACGAGCCGGACGGTGGATGGTCAAATTCGGCGTGCCGCTCCGGATCGTTCACGATGCCAATGTAGATGGTGCCGCCTGGTCGCGTGATGCGCACCATCTCGAGCACCGCGCGGCGCGCCGCGTCCTCCGAGTCCAGGTACAGGAAGACGCCATGCGACAGAACCTTGTCGTAGCTGCCGCTCTCGATCGTCAGGAGGTTGGTGATGTCGGCAACCTGGAAATCGCCGGGCAGCTGGCTCCGGGCAATGGCCACCAGGTTCTCCGCGAAATCCACGCCGGCCAGGGTTACCCGTCGATAGGCGGCCACCTCGGCCAGAAACGCACCGGACCCGCAGCCGGCCTCGAACAGGCGGTCGCCATCCTGGATGCCGATGAAGTCGGCTGAGCGCCGGCAAAGCTCTGTCCAGTCGTCGCTGCTGATGTAGCTCCAGCGGGCAAAGTCCTTCAGCAGGGTGAGGTCATTGCGCTCGCCGAGGCGGTTATATTCCTCACGAATTTCAGCCGGGATGACCATGGCGTCCACCATACCCGAATCGCTGACACTAGATAGCCGAGACATCAATTACACATCTCGGAACGGGTCACCGGCTACAAGATCTTCAGCAGCTGACTCCAAAGGGCGTTTGAAAAGCCTGCCCTCGCAGCTTCCATGGGTGGTTGGCATGGGCGCGATCGTTTAGTCTCGACATGAACAGTGGCCACCGACGGATTGGATGGGCCTGAAGATGATCGCATCGGAGCACGCCGCCTCGAGAGAGACCTCTGCGCACGCCGGGAACCCGGTGCAGCCCCGGCGGGTAGAGACCGTGATCATCGGGACCGGATTCTCCGGGCTGCTGGCTGCCATCCGATTGCAGAAAAATCGCTGCAACGACTTTGTCCTGCTGGAACGAAGTTCCGAGTTGGGCGGCACCTGGCAGGTCAACTCGTATCCTGGCGCCGAGGTGGACGTTCCAACCAGCCTCTATTGCATTTCGTTCATACCCTATCCGTTCAGGAAATCCTTTGCCCCGCAAAGCGAATTGCTCGCCTACACGAACCACATCATCGACAGGTTCGACCTGCGAAGGCATGCCCGTACCAACCAGGCAGTGACCAGGCTCGCCTTTGACGAGCGCGAATTCCTGTGGCACGTGGAGACCGGGTCAGGCGAGCGGTATACCGCCCGCTTCGTGATCGACACCAGCGGGGTGCTGGCGAACCCGCACACTCCCAGGATCAAAGGCGCGGAAACCTTCAAAGGACCGATGTTCCATTCCGGGCACTGGGATCACTCCGTGGCCTATGAGGGGAAACGTGTCGGGGTTATCGGCTCGGGATGTTCAGCAGCCCAGATCGTGCCGGCCATAGCCGGCAAGGTATCCGGCTTGACCCTGTTCATGGGCAAGGCGCAGTGGATTCTCCCGCGCTCCGACCGGCATTACGGTGCCCTGGAGCGCTTCGTCCGCACGCTGACGGGCATACGGCACATCATCCGTTTGCTCGTCTTTGCTTTCTATGACATCCGCTTCATCGCCTTCCGCCGCTATCCGGGGATCTCGGGGATCAGTCGGCTCATGAAGAACCACTACCGGAGACGATTGAAGCAGCATCTGGACAGGTACATCAAGGACGACACGTTGCGGCAGCACATGATGCCCGACTACGAGTTGGGCTGCCGGCGGGTCATACCGACCAACACCTATCTCCCCGCGCTGTCCCGCGACAATGTCGACGTGGATATCAGCGGAATTGAGTGCATCACGTCCGAGGGCATCAGGACGAAGGATGGCAAGGACATCCCGCTGGACGTCATCGTCTACGCCACGGGATATTTCGCGTATTCGAACATGAAGAAGGCGCTGACGTTTCAGGTGCATGGGCTGGGTGGCCGCAACCTCAACAGCGAATGGGAACAGGAGGCAGTCTCCTACAAGGGCATCACCGTCTCCGGTTACCCGAACTATTTCAAGGTGAACGGCCCGAACACCGGCACCGGACACAGCTCGCAGATTTCCTACATGGAGGCGGCAACCGATTACATCGTGCAGGCCATCTGCGCCGTGAAACGGGACACGAGCATCAAGGCCATCGACGCCCGCCCCGACCTTCAGGCTGCCTACGTCGCCAACATGCGACGAAAGATGCAAAAGACGGTCTGGCAGAATGCCACCTGCACCGCCTTTTACCGGAAGAACATGACCGAAGAGGTCACCAGTCTCTCCCCGGAACCGGTGACCGGATTCATCCTTTCCCGCAAGTGGTTCCGCTTGAGTGATTATCACCTGCTCAGGTGAAGGACGGTCGCGCGGGCGTTGCCTGTACGACCTGGTGATCGAAGTCGCCATCGTGCGCCCGATCCCTTCGCCCCGGAGCAGGTGTAAACCATGTCTCCGGTATGGACCCGCCAGAATCTTCCCAATGACCAGCGGGTCCTCAATGCAGGCGAGCACCCGCACCTGGCCCCCGCAGCCTTCGCAGCTCGTCAGGTCCAGCTTGAACACCCGCTTCAAGCGTTGCGCCCAGGTCATCGCGCGATGACGCTCGGCGGGTGTCCGGGGGTCGGCGGCCTTCGCGCCGCTCCCCCGCCCGGCCGGTGGCGCTCGTAGCGCACCGGCCCGGGCGCGCACAGGGTAACGGGGTCCATGCCCGGAGCGTCGCGAGCAGCGACGGTGCCGCGCCAGCCGCGAATCCGGCCAGAACCGTCGCATCAGGCACTGGTGCTAAAACCGGCTGAAATCCCGCGAAACTAACTTTTGCGTATCTGAAACACGGAAAAGTTAGACTTCCCCTTGTACACCGACCCTGAAAAGACTAACTTTCGCGTGTCTGAAACACGGGAAAGTTAGAAATGCCCCTCCAGCTCGTCGGCGAGACGATCGACAAGACCCGCAGCCACTACCTGGCTGAAGCGGGAAAGATCATCCAGCTCATGCGGGGCATCTACGTCGACGCCGGCGACGATATCGAGCAGACGGTCCAGACGCATGCCGTGCGGATCGCCCGCTACCTGTACCCCAAGGCCTACCTGTCGGGCGCCAGCGCAGTCCTCATGGGACCCACCCGGGACGGTCGCCTGTACCTGTCCGGCAAGCGCGGCCAGCGCACGCGCATCCGGTCCCTTGAGATCATCCAGAACAAAGCCCCCGCTCATCCCTCAGTCGCCAGCGCCATGGTGGCCGACAGCCTGGGGGAGTTCAGCGTCTCCGTATCCGCCGTCCGGCAGCGCCTTCTCGAAGCCTTCCGTATCCGCAGTGAGCATGCCGCCTCGATCGATACGGACATGAGGGAAGCATTGGCGGTACGCCTCATCGAGGAGTACGGGAGTCCCAAGGCGGCAAGTGATGCCGTGTGGGCACTCGCCCGCGAGAACCAGTGGTACCGGGAAGGTGAGGGAGCCGAGAAGGCTCTGCTGCAGCGACCTGCAGCGGTTGCCGCAAGAAACGCAGCTGCTTTCGACCTGCACGTCGCCTGGCACGGGCGCCCCGTCGGCATGCTCACCCACGACGGTTTCGAGTGGCGCTGGTCGGTGAACACGGACGGGCCAGCGCTGCCGCCGATCGTCCGGCAGACCGTCCCCGGCAAGCTGCCACCCTTCATCGTCTCGCTGCTGCCGGAGGGCTGGCTTGATTCAGTACTGAAGGAAAGTGGCGATGAGCGGGCGCTGGTGCGCTCCGGCAGGCGCTACATTTCCAACATCAGTATTGCAGCAACGCTTGACGAGATCGCTCGACTCCCTGCCGATACCCTCACCCACAAGCTGGCACGGTTCAGCACGGACGGGCTCTTTACGGGAACTTACGCCGGTCCGGGCAGAAGCACTCTCGAAAGGGACTTTGCGCACAGGCTGGCTGCGCTCTATGCCAACGCGGAAACGCCGCGACTTTCTGGCGTGCAGATCAAGGCCCCCATGCACCTGGACGCCGACGGGACGCTCTGTCCGAGTGTGGCGTTGCCCTTCACCCATATCCTGAAGCCAGCCGGGCCGGCCGGCTTTGACTCGCTGCCGCTGGTCGAGTGGATCGGACTGACACTCGCCCGTGCCATCGGGCTCACCGCACCGGACGCCGTGTTACTGCGAATGCCTGACGGCTTGCCTCCGGCCTTGGTGGTCGAGCGCTTCGACATCCGCGAGCAGGCTGGCGATCCTCGCTGGATTGCCCTGGAAGACCTGTGCTCGGTTCTGGATCTTGCGCCTCACGACAAGTACACGGGAACCATCGAGCGCGTCGCGAAGGCCGTGCGCGCGTTGTCCACAGCGCCGGAAGAGGACCTGCTCGTGCTGGTGCGCCGCGTCCTGTTCACCTGGCTGATCGCCGACGGTGACATGCATTTGAAGAACTTGGCGCTGCTGAAGATCGCCCACAGCGGCGACGCCGCGTTCCGCACGGTACGCCTTGCGCCGGTCTACGACACGCTGACCACGCGCGTCTTCCCCGGCCTTGCGCATGATCGTATGGCGTTGAAGCTCGGCGGCAAGGACGAACGGCTGCGGCGCGCGGATTTCGTGGCGCTTGCCACCCTCGCAGGGCTCCGCGCGGGAGATGCACAAGCTGCCATCGACGACGTCCTGCTGCGATTGCCGTCAGCGGTGGACGCGCTTGTGATTCCGCGGACGCTTGCCCTCACCGCTGACGCAAGGACCACCGTCGACAGGACGCTCGAACTCTGCCGCTCGCGCGTTGCTGCCTTTGACTAGCTTCAGAACGAAAACCAACAGGTGTAAACCATGTGTCCGGTATGGACCTTGATTAGATGGCGCGCCCGAGAGGATTCGAACCTCTGACCCCTGCCTTCGGAGGGCAGTACTCTATCCAGCTGAGCTACGGGCGCGTGGCGGGGCGGCGATGATACCGCCCGCCTGCGCGCGGCGTCCAACCGGTCGCGATGCGACGGCCGGCCGGCGACAGGCCGACCGGGGCTGTCGGCTTGCCAGTCTGGTGGCGCGCGGCCATGCTTTCCGGCATGCCCACCCTCGTACTGCCCCATGACGTGTTCCTGGACATCTTTGACGCCGCACCGCTGCGCGATCTGGCGCCCGGCGAGGTCGTCATCAGCGCCGGCGGCCCGGCCGACCAGGTCTTCAACATCCTGTCGGGCGTGCTGCGGGTCTGCCGTACCGGCAGCGACGGGCGACGTCAGGTGCTGTCCTTCCTGTTCCCGGGAAACTTCGTGGGCCTGACGGCCACCGAGACCTACTTCTTCAGTGTTGAAGCGGTCACCCCGGCCCGCATCGCCTGCTGCCCACGCCACCGGCTCGACGCACGCCTGGCCAGCGATCCGGTCGCCGAGCGGGCTTTTCTCAACATGATGCTGCGGGTGGTCGAAGACATCCTCGATGTGGTCTACAGCCTGGGGCAGCGGACCGCGAACGAACGCCTGGCGGTATTTCTGCTCTACCTGCGCCACTGGCACCGGCTGACCGACAACCTGGCCGACGACAGCGACCCGCGACTGGCGGAAATCGACATCCCGATGAGCCGCGGGGACATCGCCGACTTCCTGGGGCTCAAGAAGGAAACGGTCAGCCGCAGCTTCAAGGAACTCGAAACCGCCCAGCTGATCCTGCGGCGCGATAGCCACCAGGTCAGGGTCCTTGATCTGACCGCATTGCGCGAACTGGCCGGCATCCGGGATTTCGCCTCCCCGCGCAGACTTGCCCAATCCGTATAAACTGTCGTCACTCACATCTATACTTTTGCGCTTCGATTCCCAGCCCAGCAATCTGACGGAGAGGCCGACCTTGAGCAGCCAGGACCAGAGTTTTTTCAACACCTTCATGGTAGTGATCGGC
>JBIJCV010000321.1:0-2838 GCA_044344525.1 Gammaproteobacteria bacterium
TGCGACAACAACCCCGGGGCAACCCGACCCCGGCTGAACATTGCCAGATGTATCATAATTTTGAGCAAGTTACATAGCACTTGGCGCCAAACTGTGAAGGAAGCGACATGGCGGTGCTGAAAATCATTGAGTATCCCGATCCCCGCCTGCGGATCAAGGCGCAGCCGGTAGCAGCAGTTACCGCCGAACACCGCCTGCTGGCCGACAATATGTTCGAGACCATGTATGCGGCACCAGGCATCGGCCTCGCCGCCACACAGGTTGACCAGCACATTCGCCTGCTGGTCCTCGATGTTTCCGAGACCCGCGACCAGCCCTGGTGCCTGATCAACCCGGAAATATTGCACCGTGATGGCAGTGATATCGGTGAAGAGGGTTGCCTGTCGGTACCCGGCGTCAATGAACCGGTGGAACGCGCCGCACGTATCCGCGTCCGGGCGCTGGACCGGCACGGCAAGTCCTTTGAACTCGATGCCGAAGGTCTGCTGGCTGTCTGCATCCAGCACGAGATGGATCACCTGGATGGCAAGTTGTTTGTCGACTACCTGTCGGAACTCAAGCGCAGCCGGCTGAAGAAGCGTGCGGCCAAAAGCCGGCGCAAAGACGCTGTGGAATCCTCCCGCCATCAGCCTGAAGCAGTGCGCTGAGCGCCAGCCGGCCACGCGCCTCCCACAGCATGAAAGACACGCGGATCATCTTTGCCGGTTCACCGGTGTTTGCAACGCCGACGCTGAGGATGCTGTGTGAGCGTGGCCATCGCCCGGTCGCCGTGCTGACCCAGCCCGACCGCCCGGCTGGTCGCGGCCGCCACCTGAGCTCGAGCCCGGTGAAAGATCTCGCCCTGCAGCTCGAGATTCCCGTGCTGCAACCGGCGACGCTCAAGACTGAAGCGGCACAGGCCGAACTGCGCGCGCTCGCGCCCGATCTGCTCGTGGTGGTGGCCTACGGATTGCTGTTGCCACCGGCGGTACTCGAGATCCCGCCGCGCGGCTGCGTGAACGTACACGCCTCGATCCTGCCGCGCTGGCGCGGTGCATCGCCGATCCAGGCGGCAATTCTTGCCGGTGACAGCGCAACCGGCGTCAGCATCATGGCGATGGAAGCCGGTCTGGATACCGGGCCGGTCTACAGCTGCGCCCGCCTCACTGTCGATATGCAGGAAACGGCCGGTGAACTCGAACAGCGACTGGCCGCACTCGGGGCCAGCGCGCTGTCGGATGTGCTGGCTGGTCTGCTGGCGGGCACTTTGCAGACCCGGCCCCAGCCAGCCGAGGGCATCACTTATGCCGGCCGCATCAGCAAGGCTGATGGCCGCATCGACTGGCAGCAGGACGCCGCGCAGATCGCTCGACAGATACGCGCCTACAACCCGTGGCCGGTCGCCGAGACCACGCTGGGCGGCCAGCAGCTGCGCTGCTTTGCTGCCAGTGTGCGCAACGCCGGCCCACCCGCTGCCGGACACACCGTACCCGGACAAGTCGTTGCGACGGGCAGCCAGGGCATCAGCGTGCAGACTGGCGACGGCATACTCGACCTCAGCACCGTGCAACTGCCCGGCAAACAGAAACTCGCTGCTGCTGATCTCGCCCGCAGCCGGCCGCTCACGGGCATGGTGCTCGGCAGGTGAAGCAGCGCGGCCCCTGGCAACGATCAGCAAACGGCAATCAGCCTGATGCTGCCGGATCACTCAACCGGGCGCTGGCAGCACGCGCGGTACTGCAGGTCATCGAGCAAGGCGCAACCCTGGACGCGGCGCTGGCAGCAGAAGACACCACCGGCCTGGACGATCGCGACCGCGCCCATGTCCAGTCACTGGCTTTCGGTGCAGTGCGCTGGCATCACCGCCATCAGGCAATTCTCGCCGAGCTGCTCGACCGGCCACTGCGCAACCGCGACCGGATTCTTGAAGCACTGCTCTCGGTTGGTCTTTTTCAGCTCAATGACCCCGAACAACCTGATTACGCCGCGGTATCGGCCACGGTCGGTGCCGCACGTCTGCTCGGACAACCGCGTGCCGCCGGACTCGTCAACGCCGCATTGCGCCGCTACCAGCGCGAATCGGCAGCGATTCTTGCGCGCGTGATGGAAGCAGAAGAGGCGCGCTACTCACACCCGGCCTGGCTGATCAGACAACTGCAGCAGGACTGGCCGGATCACTGGGCAGAGGTGCTCGCCGCCAACCAGCAACGGCCGCCGCTGTGGCTGCGCGTCAACAGCATGCGCAGCACTGTCAGCAGCTATGCAGCCCGGCTGCAGGCTGAACTGGGTCTTGCCGGCATGACGCTGCCAGGGGCAGCGCATGCCCTGAAACTGGAGACAGCAGTCGCCGCAACCAGGCTGCCAGACTTTGCCACCGGACTGGTAACCGTGCAGGACGCAGCCTCACAGCTGGCGGCACGCCTGCTCGATCCCCGGCCGGGCATGCGCGTGCTGGATGCCTGCGCTGCACCCGGCGGCAAATCCACCCATCTGCTGGAATACACGGCGGGCGCCATCGAGCTGACCGCACTGGATGTGTCGGCAGAGCGTCTGCGTCTCGTCGAGAGCAATCTGGCCCGGCTCGGATTGCAGGCGCAGCTCGTCGCCGGCGATGCAACGGCACCGGAAGTGTGGTGGGACGGCAGACCGTTCGACCGGATTCTCATCGATGCGCCCTGCTCGGCCACCGGCGTGATCCGCCGCCACCCGGATATCAAGTTCCTGCGCCGCGCCGCTGATGTGCCCGCGCTTGCCGCCCGGCAAGCCCTGATGATCGAGAAACTCTGGCCACTGCTGCGTCCGGGTGGACAACTGCTGTACAGCACCTGCTCGCTGTTCCGCGCCGAGAACAGCACAGTG
>JBIJCV010000025.1:0-10265 GCA_044344525.1 Gammaproteobacteria bacterium
CGGGAGGACAAAGGGAATACCGTGTTCGGCAAACTCCACGATGCGGAATCTGGCTTCACCAGGCTGGCCTTCATAACGGCGTCCGCGCGCAAAGATCAGCTCACGATAGCGACCATCAGCGGCGACAACCTGCCAGGCCTCGTCAGCCAGGATGACCTCCACCCGCTCATTGACCCGGCGCTGCACGAACACCTTGTGCAGATGCTGATCGCCAGTCAGCGACTCCGCATACATCACGGCATCGCTGTCACCGAAGCTGATGAAGCGCCCCGGCTCCAGCAAACCCAGGCTGGCATCGCGTCGGGCGATTTCAGCCAACGACGACACCTCACGCACCGCAGCCGGCGACACCACCAGGGACAACCAGGCCACAGCACCGGCCAGCACAAGGCCGAGTAGCAGCAAGGGCCGGTAGAGCTGCACGGGACCGATGCCACAAGCCATCATCGCCGACATCTCGCTGTCGTGGTACAGCCGCGCCAGCGACAGCATGATGGCCAGAAAGAAGCTCAGCGGTACAAGTATGGTGAGGTACTGGACGATGGTCAGGGCCATGACGCGGACGATCGCATCGCGGGGTATCTGGCTGGCAGCTGCATCACCCAGCACCGCTGCAAACTGGTTTATGGTCAGGATCAGCAGCAGCACCAGCGTCACAGCCAGCCACGTCTGCCCGACTTCCCTGAGCAGATAACGATTCAGCAAGCTGGCCTTGCCGCGGGGTGTTTTAGCCACGCTCATATCGATTCAAGTACACTACGGCGCAATCCGGACGGTGGAAAACCCTGCGATCAAACTACCTTGTGGTAGCGGCTGCCGGGAGTCAAGCACACCCGTTGTCGTCGGCCAGTCCGCACCTGGCAGCGACGGCACTCCGGGGCACCACCGGCATCTGCCGGGACACACGAGGGCAGCATGAAATTCACAGTCAACGCACTTACCGCCAGCCGGCAACGCACCGCGTGCGCCATCGTGGCGATCTACTCGAACGGTATTCTCTCAGACACGGCAAAGGCACTCGATGCGGCCAGCAAAGGTCTGCTCAGCGATGTGATCAGCAATCGTGATATCCGCGGCGATGCCGGCGACACCCTGCTCCTGACCCACACCGGCAAGCTGCCCTGCAAGCGCATCCTGCTGGTCGGTGTCGGCACGCAAGGCAAGCTCGACCAGCGCGGCTATCGCAAAGCCACACGCGCCGCGTATACCGCTCTGGGCAAGGGCAGCTATGCCGATGCCATCAATTTTCTGGGCGCAGAAACAGTCAGCGATGCTGACGCCTACCGTAAAGCCCGCATCGCTGTGGAGCTCTGGCATGAGACCAGCTACCGCTTCACAAGCATGAAGTCGGCCCCCGCCCGGCACATGAGCCGCCTGAAATCGATCGGACTGGCCTGCGCAACCAGCGACAAGAGCAGGACGCTGCAGGCGATCCGGCACGCAACGGCGATCGCCGGCGGTGTCGCACTCGCCCGGGATCTGGGCAACCTGCCGCCAAATGTATGCACACCGGATTACCTGGTGAAGCGCGCCCAGGCCATTGCACGCACGAACAAGAAACTGCAGCTCACTGCCCTGCGCGCTGCCGATCTGCGCAAGCTGCGCATGGGTGCGCTGCTGGCGGTAACGCAAGGTTCAGAACTGCCGCCGCGCTTCATCGTCCTGCAATACCGGGGCACGACGGCAAAGACCCGGCCGGTGGTGCTGGTCGGCAAGGGCATTACCTTCGATTCCGGCGGCATCTCGATCAAGCCGGGCCCCGCCATGGACGAGATGAAGTACGACATGTGCGGGGGTGCCAGCGTGCTGGGCGTCCTGCAGGCTGCGGCTGAACTGGAGCTGCCGGTCAATCTGGTCGGTATCGTTCCGGCCTGTGAAAACATGCCCAGCGGCACGGCGACGCGGCCGGGCGATATCGTGCGCACGATGTCCGGACAGACGGTCGAGATCCTCAACACGGATGCCGAAGGCAGACTGATTCTCTGTGATGCGCTGACCTACGCGCAGCGTTTCAAGCCGGCCGTGATGATCGATATCGCCACCCTGACCGGCGCCTGTCTGATCGCACTGGGACGCGTGCGTTCGGGACTGCTGTCAAACTCTGATGAACTGGCTGATGCGCTGCTGAGCGCCGGACAGAATGCCGGTGACCGCGCCTGGCGTCTGCCACTCGATGATGAATATGGCGAACTGCTGAAGAGTCCGTTTGCCGACATGGCGAACATCGGCGGACGCGATGCCGGCACCATCACGGCTGCAGCGTTCCTGTCGCGTTTCGTCGGCAAGACCAGCTGGGCACATCTGGATATTGCCGGCACCGCATGGGTCCAGGGCAGCAACAAGGGCGGCACCGGCCGACCCATTCCCCTGCTCATGGAATATCTGCTGCAAAGTGTTTGAATGGAGCAGCATGTGTCGTGACTGAAGCCGCTGTGAGGGTGTCGTTTTATGTACTGGCTGCGCAGGAGCCCGTCGCGCGCCTGAGCTTCGCCTGCCGGCTGACGGAGAAGGCCTACCGGCTCGATCAGCGGATTCATCTGCACACCGCCACTCACACCGATGCCGAGGTGCTGGACAAAATGCTGTGGACCTTTCGTCAGGGCAGCTTTGTTCCGCATGAGCGCCTGGTTCCGGCCCGCACGCCGGCAGCACCGGTCACGATCGGCAGTGGCACTGACGAACCGCCAGATGTGGATCTGCTGATCAATCTTGCTGCCGAGGTTCCGGCTTTTTTCCAGCGCTCCGCACGCATCGCCGAGATCATCGACGGCAGCAGCGAATGCCGTGAAGCGGGCCGCAACCGGCACCGCTTTTACCGGCAGCACAGCCTCGAACCTGAAACCCACCAGATCGGCTGACAGCATGGACAGAACCCGGATTCCGGTACTCACCGACATTGTCGCCAGACCGCGGCGCAGCGCCGCCGACGAAATGGCGCGCCCCAGCCTCAGCGAAAGCGAACTCGCCGAACTGCAGGTACGCATCGCCACCGGCAGTTTCCTGCTCGTCGAGAAACTGCTGCATGGTGCATTCAAGGAAATGGAGGCCGTGCTGTTCGACGAAGTCGTCAGTCGGCTGCGCAATGAACTCCCGGAACTGATCGACCAGGTACTCCGCGAGCATTTCGACGACGAAACACGGGGTGACTGAGTGAATTCCGAGACGCCCATGGACAAGGCCTACCAGCCCGCCGCGATCGAACAGAAGTGGTACACGCAGTGGGAGGCGGCCGGCTATTTCGCGCCCTCCGGCCGCGGCGCTCCCTACTGCATCATGATCCCGCCGCCCAACGTCACGGGCACCCTGCACATGGGCCATGCCTTCCAGCACACGCTGCAGGATGCACTGACCCGTTTTCACCGCATGTGCGGCGACAACGTGCTCTGGCAACCGGGCACCGATCACGCCGGCATCGCCACGCAGATGGTGGTCGAGCGTCAGCTCAATGCCGAAGGCAAGACCCGTCAGGATCTGGGCCGCGAGGCCTTCCTGTCCCGCGTCTGGCAGTGGAAGGCGGAATCCGGCGGCACGATTTCACGGCAGATGCGCCGACTCGGCAACTCGGTGGACTGGTCCCGCGACCGCTTCACGATGGACGAGGGACTCTCACAGGCGGTGACTGAAGTCTTCGTCCGGCTGCATGCCGAGGGACTCATCTATAGAGGCAAGCGCCTCGTCAACTGGGATCCCGTGTTGCACACCGCGCTCTCCGACCTGGAAGTCCAGTCGGAAGCCGGACAGGGTTCGCTCTGGCACTTCCGTTATCCGCTGGCGGATGGTTCCGGGCATCTCGTGGTTGCCACGACCCGGCCGGAAACCATGCTGGGCGATACCGCCGTGGCGGTAAACCCCACCGATGCACGCTACCGCGATCTGGTCGGCAAACAGATCCGCCTGCCGCTCACCGGACGCCTGATCCCGGTCATCGCAGACGACTATGTAGACCCCGAGTTCGGCTCCGGCTGCGTCAAGATCACCCCGGGACATGACTTCAACGATTACGAGGTCGGCAAACGGCACGAGCTGCCGCTGATCAATATCTTCGACCGGGACGCCCGGATACTGAGCCGCGCCGATGCGCACGGCTCGGGCTATGACCCGGCGCAGGCCTTTGCGGAAATTCCCGCTGAACTGCGTGGCATGGAGCGCTTTGCCGCCCGCAAGCGCGTGGTCGAACTGCTGGAAGCGCTGGAACTCGTCGAGCGCATCGATGCGCACACGCTGCAGATCCCGCGCGGCGACCGCAGCAACGCAGTACTCGAACCCTGGCTCACCGATCAGTGGTACGTGAAGATCGCGCCGCTGGCTGAACCGGCCATTGCGGCCGTCGAGCAGGGCCGGATCCGCTTCGTGCCGGAAAACTGGACGAAAACCTATTTCCAGTGGATGCACAACATCCAGGACTGGTGCATCAGCCGGCAGCTGTGGTGGGGCCACCGCATTCCCGCCTGGTACGACGACGCCGGACAGGTCTATGTCGCGCACAGCGAAGCAGCGGCAAGAGAGAAGCACGGGATTCCGGCCAGCACAGCCCTGCGCCAGGATGAGGACGTGCTCGACACCTGGTTTTCCTCGGCGCTCTGGCCGTTCTCGACACTCGGCTGGCCGGAGCAGACCAGCGCACTGAAGACTTTCTACCCGGGCAGCGTGCTGGTCACGGGCTTCGACATCATTTTCTTCTGGGTCGCGCGCATGATCATGTTCGGACTCAAGTTCGCCGACGATGTGCCTTTCCGTGAGGTGTACATCACCGGACTGATCCGCGACGAGAACGGCGACAAGATGTCGAAATCCAAGGGCAACATCATCGACCCGCTGGATCTGATCGACGGCATCGACCTGCAGACCCTGCTTGCCAAGCGGACGACCGGCCTCATGCAACCGCAACTCAAACCGCAGATCGAGAAAGCCACGCGCAAACAGTTTCCGAACGGCATTCCGGATTTCGGTACCGACGCGTTGCGCTTCACGTTTGCCGCGCTGGCCAGCACCGGTCGCGATATCCGCTTCGACCTGAACCGCATCGATGGCTACAGGAACTTCTGCAACAAAATCTGGAATGCCGCACGCTTCGTGCTGATGAACGTGACTGACCGCGAGATCGCCACCGGCAGCGCCGGCATGGCCACACTGAGCCTGCCCGACCGCTGGATACTGTCGCGCTTCAGCCGGACCGTGGAGGCTGTCGCCGGTCACTTTGCCGACTATCGCTTTGACCTGGCCGCGCGGGCGCTCTATGAGTTCATCTGGAACGAATACTGCGACTGGTATCTGGAACTCATCAAGCCGCTGCTGATGGAAGGCGGCGCATCAGCCATCGAGCAGGCGCAAACCCGGCGTACGCTGATCACCGTACTCGAGAGCATGCTGCGTGCCATACATCCGCTGATGCCTTTCATCAGCGAAGAAATCTGGCAGCGTGTGGCGCCGCTCGCCGGTGCCTGCGGCGATACGATCATGCTGCAGAGCTGGCCGGACCCTGCGCAGTTTCCACTCGACGAAACAGCAGAAGCCGAACTGCAGTGGATCCAGGGTTTTGTGCTCGGCGTGCGCCAGATCCGCGGCGAGATGGATATTCCGCCAGGCAAGCGGCTGACCGTGCTGCTGCAGGATGCGACGGCTGGCGACCAGCAGCTGATTGAAGTACACGCCCGTTATCTGCGTGATCTTGCCAGGCTCACGGAGATCAGGCTGCTGCCAGCCGGTGAAATGCCACCGGCCTCTGCAACCGCCCTGCTCGGCAACCTTAAAATCCTGGTGCCGATGGCCGGCCTGATCGATGTGGCGGCAGAACGCGCACGGCTGGAAAAGAACCAGCAGAAGCTCAGTGCCGATCTCGCGCGCATCGACAGCAAGCTGGCCCAGGAGAGCTTCGTCAGCAATGCGCCGGCAGCCGTCGTTGAAAAGGAACGGGAACGTCAGTCCGCACTGCGTCGCGATCTGGCCAAACTCGACGAGCAGCTGAAGCAGCTCGCGGCCCTCTGAGCCGACGGGTCGGCGACCGTCAGGACCGGCTGCGGGTGGGGCCGGCAATCCGCGCCAGGGCCGCTGTCGCCAGGAAACCGGATCGCGTCATGTTCTCGGCGGCTGCGGCCCGGTCGATCTGCGCCAGAAGGCGTTCTGGCAGGGTGATGTTGACCCGCGCCGCGGGTCCGGTGAGTTTCGATGGATCCAGGTCCACCATGAACCAGAGGCCATCCCGGTACTCGCGCCGTTTCCGCAACCGCTCCATCGGTGTCACAACCGGCAATGGCTCGCCATCATCCAGCAAGCCTTCGAGGTGCAGTTCGATGGCCTCCCGGGCGTTGGTCAGAGCGTCCTCGATTGACTCTCCCGCGGAAAAGCACCCCGGCAGATCCGGCACGGTGACGCCGTAATCGGAGCTTCGATCCTTGTGAATGACGACGGGCAGCAGCATGGTTCAGGTGTCCTTTCGGCCCGGCGGCCAATTCCATCCGGCCTGCCGGAAGATGTTGCGCAGTGTCCCGATCGGCAGATCCTTCACCGGGTGTGGCACCGTCACACGGCCGCTCCTGCGCACGTATTGCCGGTGGCTCCCCTTGCTGCGGGCGAGCGTCCAGCCGTCGCGCTCCAGCCTGCGAATGATCTCAGCCGATCCAGCCATGAAGTCTATACACACGCGTACACACCAGGCAAGTGCGGGTGGTGCCTGCCCAGCGGGGATCATGGCGCCCCGGTCTGCCCGGTTGCGCCTTCTGAATCAGGTCCTTTTGTGCCGAAATGCGCCCAGCGGGGCAATTAAGCCAAAGCGGCCATGGCACCACCGCCCTGAGCGCGCGGCGCTCCAAAAGCGGAGCCCTTCGTCGATACCTAATTTACCGACCGTTCCCCTGTCTCCCCGCGAGGAGCCGGTTCCATATCCAGAATCAGTGCAACACGAGTTCTGGTCCCATTCCTGATCCTCACTACGTTTCTGCTCTCCGGCTTTTGTGCCCGGTATCCGCTCGACCCGCGACAAATCTGCACTTCAGCGCAGTTCCGGCAGCGGCTCGCCTGCAGCGATGAACAGCAAAGCCAGCCCGTTATTGCAGTAACGCTGGCGGGTTGGCGCCGGCCCGTCACCGAAGACATGGCCCTGGTGGCCACCACAACGCCCGCAGTGATACTCGGTGCGCGGCAGCAGCAGGCGGAAATCGCGTCGCGTGGCAATATTTTCCGGATCGATCGGCTGAAAGAAACTTGGCCAGCCGGTGCCGCTATCGAACTTTCCGTCACTGCTGAACAACGGCTGATGACAGGCCGCACAGATAAACGTCCCTGCACGCTTCTCCTCGTTCAGCGGACTGCTGAAGGGCGGCTCGGTTCCCTCCTGAAAAAGAACCCTGCAGCGATCGCCATCCAGCAGCTGTCGCCACTCATCCTCGGAACGACCGCCCGGTGTGAATCCTGTCATGACTGTCTCCGGCAATCAGGCAATGCCCGACGGCAGAGTATGGCATGGGCTCAAAACCGGCGGCACGCAACCGGATCTGTGCCGCAGTTCGCGCCGGTACGCCACCGATTCGGGCAGGATGCCATGCTATCTTCCAGACGAAACAGACCCGATCGGGATCCAGCCATGGCGCGAAATGTCACAGCACTGGCGAATACGGATCAGCTGCAGCGCGCAAGGCTGCTGGCCGAACAGGTCAATCGCGAGGTCGGGCAGGTCATCCTTGGTAAACAGACCGAGATCGAGCTGGCCTTCACCTGCCTGCTGGCCGGCGGTCACCTGCTGATCGAGGACGTGCCCGGCGTCGGCAAGACCCTGCTGGCACGCGCACTTGCCGCGGTGCTCGGGCTGTCTTTCCGCCGCATCCAGTTCACCAGCGACATGCTGCCCGCCGACATCATCGGCATGTCGGTATACGAGCAGGACAACGCCAGCTTCCGCTTCCATCCCGGCCCGGTCTTCGCCCACATCGTGCTGGCTGACGAAATCAATCGCAGTACACCAAAGGCCCAGAGCGCCTTGCTGGAGGCGATGGAAGAAAACCAGGTCACGCTGGATGGTGAGACGCACCAGCTGCCGGTGCCGTTCTTTGTCATCGCCACCCAGAACCCACTACACCAGGCCGGCACCTATCCGCTGCCCGAATCGCAACTGGATCGCTTTCTGATGCGTCTCGGACTCGGCTATCCGGCCGAGGCGCTGGAACGCAAACTGCTGCGCGGTGAGGACCGGCGCCTGCTGCTGGCCGACCTCAAGCCGGTCATCGACAGTGCCGGACTCAGGACACTGCAGGCCGCGGCCGGTGAACTGTTTCTGTCCGATGCACTGCTCGATTATGTGCAGGCTCTGGTGCGCTATACGCGCCAGTCCACGCTGTTCGAGCTGGGTCTGTCGCCACGCGGCGCCCAGGATCTGGTGATGGCTGCACGCTGCCTCGCCCTGCTGCACGGACACCCGGGCGTGCACCCGGAAGACATCCAGGCAGTGTTCCCGGCCGTTGCCGGTCACCGCCTGCAGGCACGCCCCGGCAGTCCGGCCGCGGTTCGCGATCCAGCCAGGCTGGTGCTGGAGTCAGTGCCAATCCCCTGATTCCGGGCACTGCGGAACAACGCTGTGGACATGCAAACTTCCCGCCCGGCACCGCTGATGCAACGCTGGTTCCGCCGCCGCCAGGGAGCAGACGGCGACAACATCGAACTCCATCAGCGTCGCATCTACATTCTTCCGACTCGTACCGGACTGATTTTTGGCCTGGTGTTTTTCACCATGCTGCTCGGTGCACTCAACTACAGCAACAACATGGGTTTCGCACTGGCCTTCCTGCTCACGTCCGTCACCGTGGTCAGCATTCACCACTGCCAGAGAAACCTCGCGGGACTGAAGCTGACAGTCCACAGCTGTGCACCGGTGTTTGCGGGTGAAATGCTCGAGTGCAGTGTGCGCATAACGAACCCCGACCGCAGCGCACGCTGGCAGATCAGCGCTGGGCCAGCCGGCGCGCTGACGCCAGCAGTTGACCTGGCCGCAGCAGACAGCGCGACGCTGGATCTCTGCCTCCCGACCAGCCGGCGTGGCGTACAGCCTTGCCCGGAAATCCGCATCAGCACCCGTTATCCCTTTGGACTGTTCGAGGCCTGGGCCTGGCTGTATCCCGACCGGGAACTGATGGTCTACCCGCGGCCTGCCGCAAAGCTGCTGGCCGCACTGCCGGCACAGGCTGCGGATCTGGAACACGCGGGCGAGACACTGCGCGGCAGTGACGAATTCGTCGGCCTGCGCATCCCGATTCCCGGCGAGTCGCGTGCACGCATCGCATGGAAAGCTGTCGCACGCAGCGGACAACTGCTGGCCAAAGATTTTCGCAGCGGCGCCGGTTCAAGCTGGTTCGACTGGAACGCACTGAACACCACCGACACCGAGGCGCGCCTCTCGCTGCTCACCCGCATGATCCTTGATGCGGATGCCGACGGGCGTTCGTACGGCCTGCGTCTGCCGGGCATCGAACTGCCGCCGGACAACGGTCGCGAGCACTATCACCGTTGCCTGAGAACGCTGGCGGTCTTTGTACCGGAGGCTGCTGCACATGGCCGCTAAGGTGCTGCGCGGCTGGCGTGCACCGGGATTACCCGCTGTCGAGCACACCTCCATGGCACAAGTGCTGTGGCTGCTGCTGCTGGTCGCAGTGGTCAGCGCCCCGCACCTCGCGACACTGCCTTTCTGGATTTCCGGCCTGATCATCATCGCTGCCATCTGGCGACTGGGGGCTGCATTCAAACGCTGGCCCCTGCCCGACCGGCTCCTGCGTGCCACGCTCACGCTCGGCAGCGCCCTCGCGGTCGGCTTCGCCTATCGGCAGATCTCAGGACTGGATGCCGGCTCGGCACTGCTGCTTCTCATGCTCGCACTCAAGCTGCTGGAGACACACAGCGCGCGCGACCGCAGTCTGGTGGTGCTGATCGCCTGGTTCGTGCTGTTTGCCGCGTTTCTGCGCGAACAGTCGCTAGGCAGCGTGCCGCTACTGGCATCTGGCGTGGTCGTCGGCACGCTCGCCCTGCTGCAGGCCGCACGCAACAACAGGCAGGCACTGAAGCCATTCACCGGACTGCTGCTGACCGGGCGTCTGCTGATGCACGCAGTACCGCTGGCACTTGCGCTATTCCTGCTGTTTCCGCGTCTGCCGGGACCGTTATGGGCACTGCCTGGCAACAGTCACAATGGCCGTACCGGACTGTCGAGCCAGATGAGTCCCGGCGATATCACCGAGCTTGCACAATCAGCGGAGACTGCATTTCGCGTGCGCTTCGACAACGCA
>JBIJCV010000323.1:0-2827 GCA_044344525.1 Gammaproteobacteria bacterium
TCGTCGTCGCCGCGGGCGGGCACCTCGTCACGGGCTTCCGCAACATATCCGACTACGTGGTGGCCTACGCGCTGCCGCGCTGACGGTGCCGGCACTTGTCCTATACTCGATCACAGCAGTTCCCGGCACACCGACCTCAAGGAGCATCCCCGATGAGAATCCGATTCAACTGGCTGGCGGCAGGCCTGGTGCTGGTCAGCGGAGTGGTTGCTGCCGAAGGTATGCAGATGCCATCGATGCCCCGCACCGTTTCGGTGTCCGGCACCGGCACCATCGATGCGACCCCGGACATCGCCCGCCTGTCGCTGGCCGTACAGCGTCGCGATGCAAGCATGCAGGCGGCCCGGGACGACACCATCCGGGTGTCCAAGGCCTTTCTGGCGCTCTGCGCCAGGCTGGGCATCAAGGAGTCGAAAATCCGTACTTCCGGTCTGACGATACAGCCCGAGTACCGGTGGGACGAAAAGGACAACAAGCAGGTATTCACCGGCTACTTCGTGCAGCGTCAGCTGCAGGTGGAGATCAACGATATCGACAAGCTCGGCGATGTGATCGAGGGTGCCATCGATGCCGGCGTCAACGAAGTCTCACCGCCGCAGCTTGACAGCAGCAAGCGCAAGGAGCTGAACCGGGATGCGCTTGCCGCTGCGACCGAGGATGCGAAGGCCAATGCCGAGCGGATTGCTACCAGTCTCGGTGTGAAGCTTGGGGCGGTACGGACAGTGGTTGCCGGTGGAGCAGCTCCACCACCGATGCCGATGCAGGAGATGCGGATGCAGGCGATGGCAATGTCGGATGCATCGGGGAAGGTATCCAACTATGTGCCGGGTGATATCAGTTTCGAGAGTCGGGTCGAGGCGACGTTCGACGTAGAACCATAGGCACCCCCTACCGGCCAGTCGTTGGGGAAACCAGCGCAACCCGGGGAAAGTATTTCCGGTAGCGCCTTGCGTCCCGGGTGATGATGCCCCAACCCATAACCGCCGCGTGCGCGCCAACGAAAAAATCGGCAAGCACGTTAGCCTTGCGGCCCCCGGCGCGCCGGTACTTCACAAACGCCTTCCCGGCCAGGAACAACGCCGGACGGGGCATGTCCCTGAACTGCAGCTTGAGCCCATCGACCGCAGCGTCCAGCGCGGCAACGGAATCGAAGTTCAGCGAGAGCTCGGCGTAGATCACCGGGTTGATGGCGAGCTCGTGCACCTGCGACTGGGCCCGAAGCTGCTGAAGCGACCAGTCTGCCCACACAGGATCATCCTGAAAAACGTCCACCAGGACGTTGGTGTCTACCAGTAGCACGTGGTTGCCGTTCGGCGGGACACTCAGTCGGCGCTGCGCAACAGGGCCATCAACTCATCCGTGCGCCACTTCACCTGGGCCTTGCCGCGGGCGGCCTCGAAGCGATCACGCTTGCCGGCTGGTCGGCCGCCTGTTCTGCTGCCGCCTTTAAGGACGACTACCTCACCCGCGGTGTTCACCGCAAACTCGACGCCGTCGCCGGGCGCAAGGTGGAGCGCGTCCCGCACGTTCTTGGGGATGGTGACCTGGCCTTTGACTGTCATGGTGGTGGCCATGGCTGGCTCCAAAGGTAATACCTGAGTCATCAGTGTATTACCCGGGACGCTGGCAGGCTAGCTGAACATGACGGCTGGTATCCATGCATCCATACTGCGGGCTCAGATGCTGCCGCGCCACTGCCAAAACTGGCAGAAACAGGGCGCAACTTGAAAACTTCGAAACCTTCGACCCGGCACCGCCTAGAACCACCTAGAACGAGTACTTCAGGCTGACGCCGTACCAGCGCGGCGGTTGATAGGACACCTCGTTGCAACCACACAGCGTGGCCAGATCGAAGCCCTGGTTGCCGGCCCGCTCGTCGGTCAGGTTGTGGACGCCGAGGTTGCTGGTCCACTGGCCATCATCGGTGCGCCAGCCAAAGGCCGCGTTGACCAGCGTGTAGCTGTCGAACTGATCGGCGTCGAAGTTGCGCAGGTTGTAATAGAACTCGTCCGAGTAGCTGAAGTCGCCCTGCACGGACGCGAAGCCGCCGAACAGCGGCCATTCGTAGCGCACGAGTCCGGCGAATTGCAGTTCCGGTGCATAGGTCGGCTCCACGTCGGCAACAATCGGGCCGCCCACCCGCAGCGGCACGTCTTCAACTTCGGCGTTGAACCACGAGCCGCTCAGCATCATGTCCAGACCTTCGATGGGTGAGGTCTGCAACTCCAGTTCCATGCCAATGTTGGTCGCATCGGCATTGATCACCACGCCACCGACGCCAGTGAACAGGAAGGCCTGATAGTCCTGGTAGTCGTAATAGAAAACCGAACCGTTGAAGCGCGTGGTGCCATCCAGCCAGGTCGACTTGAAGCCGATTTCATAGGCCAGCAGTTTTTCCTCGTCGTAGGGAATGGCCTCGCCAGGCACCGGCAGTCCGCCAGCAAGCTGTGCATTGAAACTCCCGGCCTTCACGCCACGGTTCACACCGGCGTAAAGCAGCCAGTCATCATTCACCCGCCAGTCGAGCTGCAGCTTGCCAGCCCACAGGGTATCGCTGGTATCGTCGGCAAAAGCGGTTGGCACACCGGCTGGATAAATCGGCCCAATCAGTGTCGCTGGCCCCTGATGGATCTGTCGGGAATCGGTGGTGCCGTAGATATTCTGCGCAAAGTTGTAGTCCTTCTCCTCCTGGATCACGCGCCCGCCGACGATCAGGGTGAGATCCTCACGCAGGTCGTATTCAACCTGGCCAAACAGCGAATACGAATCGGTCTGCAGGTCGGCATCCGAACCCAGATCATAGGGACTGCCGGGCACCACGCTGTTG
>JBIJCV010000324.1:0-2812 GCA_044344525.1 Gammaproteobacteria bacterium
CGGCTACCTGGCCTGTGTACTGGTCGGTATCGGACAGATGGGTGTGATACTCACCGTCACCGCCCTGCTCGGCCAGGAAACACCCATCGATGTGCGCGGCTCGGTGATCGGCTTTGCCGGCCTGTGCGGTGCGGCCGGCATCCTGTTCACCAGCTTCGCCGGTGGTTACCTGTTCGATCACTGGATGATCTCCGGTCCGATCATCCTCACCGGGGTGGCCAATCTGCTGATAGCTATCGGTGCCTTCGTGATCTGGAACAGGGATGGACGGCCTTTGCGCTTCGACCCCAGCGAAGCAAAGTCCCTGGAGCCGGCCGGCTTCGGGCACTGATAGCAGCGGGATGATCCTGTTTGCCTATATCGCCCGTCACTGGCGTGGTGAATTGCGCCTGAGTGTCAGCTGGTGGATCAACTGCGTAGCCCTCACGCTGCTGCTGTTGCCACTGATACCGTGGATAGCCCATACCAGCGGCATCGCCAGCAGCGACTCTGCAGCGGGTCATACCGCGATACTCGGTCTCGTCCTGATGCAGACAGCAATCATTCCGCTCTGGCAGATGGTCGGACTCTGGCAGGCAACCGATCGGTCCCTGCGCACTACCGACCGGATTTTCACCGCACGCCTCACCCAGGTGGCGGCAGTGCTGTTCACGCTGCTGATCGCGACACGTGGACTGGTCGCCGGCAGCGAACAGATCCTGGCAGCCCGGGTGGCGTATGCACTTGGCTCCTATCAGTACCAGGTCGAGCTGCTGCCGGGCGCACGGGAAATCGAGGTCAGCGGCGGACTGGGTTATGGCGTGACCACAGCAGTCACGAAATTGCTGGCCAACAATCCGGATGTACGGCGCATCCGTTTGAACAGCGGCGGAGGCGCCCTTTCAGAA
This sequence comes from Gammaproteobacteria bacterium, assembly GCA_044344525.1. GTDB lineage: Bacteria > Pseudomonadota > Gammaproteobacteria > Steroidobacterales > SHZI01. The sequence continues at coordinate 888 of JBIJCV010000324.1, forward strand.
GGCGTGCGCCTGCGCGGACTCATCATCGCGCACGGACTCGATACCTACAGCAGCCGGGAATGCTCCAGCGCCTGCGTCTCGGCCTTCATCGGCGGCCGCTTCCGTTACCTCCGGCGCGGTGCACGGATGGGCTTTCACCTGCCGCGCAACTGGGAACCCCTGTCGACCGGTCCGGTGTCGGCAGACTATGCGGCAGAACTCGGCTACTTCCAGCAGCGCGGCGTACCGGACTGGTTTCTGGGCAACTGGATCCGCTCCGGCCAGAAGTTCTGGTTTCCCAGCGAATTTCAGCTACGGCGTGCAGGGATTGTCAGTTTCCTCCGCGGCGCACCGCCAGGCTGATCAGTGCGCGTGCCCGTGCTCGCCATGGTCATGGCCATGGTCGCCATGCGTGGCGTGTTCGCCATGTCCGTGCGCTGGCGTCGGGTTTTTCTCCACACGCAGCTGTTCGTCCGGATCTATGCCGGGTGCCAGCGCCAGCCGCAATGAGGCCAGCGCGGGCAGATGTTTGCTGGCCTGCTTGTGCACTTTCTCCAGGATGATTGCAGCCTCACGCACCAGCAGCGAATCATCGACCACCACATCCGCTTCCGCATACATGCGATGACCGAGCCATCGGGTACGCACGTTCTGCACCTTGCGTACCCCGGGCACATGCTCACCGGTATGCCGCAGCAGAGCGGTGAACTCCGGCTCTACGCCGTCCAGCGCTCGCGTGAACACCGCCTTGGCGGACTGCCAGACGATACCGAAAATCAGCAGCGTGATGATTCCACCAACGATCGGATCGGCAAGCGGGAAACCAAGCCACACACCGATGGCGCCAGCGACTACGGCAAGGCTCGTCAGTCCGTCGACGCGCGCATGGTAGCCGTCAGCAATCAGGGCTGCGCTCTGGATCTCCCGCCCGACGCGGATACGGAACACCGCCACGACTTCATTGCCGATGAAACCGATGACCCCGGCAGCAGCCACAGCGCCCAGATAACCGATCGCCTGCGGGTGCAGCAAGCGGTCGATGGTCTGGTAACCGGCGACCAGTGCACTGAACAGGATCAACGCGACGACGAGCATGCCGGCCAGGTCTTCAACACGGCCCAGACCGTAGGTGAACTGATCAGTTGCCTTGCGGCGCGCAAACATGAACGCAATCCACAGCGGAATGGCCGTGGCTGCATCACCGACGTTGTGAATCGTATCCGCCAGCAGCGCCACGCTGCTGGACAGGATGACGATCACGATCTGGAATACCGCCGTAGCAGCAAGAATCACAAACGACCACTTGATCGCCCAGATACCGCGCGCCGTCGTGGCGATGGTTGGATCAATCACACCATGGGTGTGCGCATGTCCGCCCTCATGGCCGTGCCCATGGCCGTGGTCGTGCCCGATCGCATGGCCTTTTTCACCAAATCCCAGCCAGTCAAGCGTTTCGCGCAGCATGTTCTGCTCCTCGTGCCATCTGCAGATCAGAGATAGCGGGTTATTTTCTTGAAGTTGTCGATGGTCATGCGTTGCTCGCGACTGACCGGACCGATCGCATCCTCCAGGCAGTGCTCGATGTGATCGTGGATGAGCGTCGACTTGGCCTCTTCCAGTGCGCGGATCACCGCATGCATCTGCTGTGCGATATCGCCGCACTCGCGCCCGGACTCGATCATGCCGGAGATGGTCTGCAGATGACCGGTAGCACGCCGCAACCGGTTCAGCACATCCTTGTGGGTCTTGTGGGCAGCGCGGTCATGAGTGTGCGCGGGCAGCGCAGCAGCTTTGGCGGCGGACATATGGCTTAACCCCGTGACCGGATCAGGGCGCCATTCTTATCCCCTCCAGGGGGATAGGTCAAGGCAGGACTGCAGTTTTAGCCGGTATAGACAGCTGGGCAGCGATTGCTACCATGCGCAGTCATTGCGCCGGCTGGATAA
>JBIJCV010000026.1:0-10191 GCA_044344525.1 Gammaproteobacteria bacterium
ATGGAAATCGCCATGCGTCCGGAAGACGCCCAGCGCTGGTTCGGCCTGATGCCGCCAGATCTCTCCCTGATTGCGCGTTCAAGGGGGCCGGACTACCTGTATAACTTTCTGCGGTCCTTCTACCTTGATCCGGCGCGGTTTACTGGTGTGAACAACCTGATGTTGCCCGGTGCCAGCATGCCGCATGTGCTTGCGGAGTTGCAGGGCACCCAGCAGGCGATATTCAGGGAAGCAGAGGTCAACGGTACCGTTCAGCATGTCTTCGACCGGTTTGAGCCGGTCACTCCCGGTACCATGACGTCAGCCGAGTATGATGAGTTTGTCCGGGATACCGTCAATTTCCTTGAATACATCGGCGAGCCGACCAAGCAGAAGCGCCAGAGTCTGGGAATTCTGGTTATGGTGTTCCTGGTCGTCTTTCTGGTGCTTGCGTACCTGCTCAAGCGCGAGGTTTGGCGAGACGTCAGGTAAGCGGATTCGTATCCTTTGCCTGTCCCGGCGCTCCGGCGGCCGCCGGGATCTGTTGACTGTCTCATCACGGATGCCCGGAACTCCGGCAAGAGGTTAGCCCGTGACAGATGATTGGAGCAGTACTGGTCTGGGGCCGGGCAGGCGCGCGGCCATGACGCTATACGCAAGCCCGACCGAGATTTGCAGCCATCGCACGCGCATCGTGCTGGCCGAGAAAGGCATCGGCATCGACATCGTCAATGTCGACGGGCCGGATCTTCCGGAAGATCTGCTCGACATCAATCCCTATCACAGCGTGCCTACGCTGGTGGATCGCGGACTGGTGCTGTACGACTCGCGCGTGATCATGGAGTATCTTGACGAGCGCTTCCCGCACCCGCCGCTGATGCCGGTCGATCCGGTCAGCCGGGCCCATGTCCGGCTTGCCCTGTATCGGGTCGAAAGGGACTGGTACACCGTGGTCGACCAGATTCAGCGTGCCGCTGACCGCAAGCAGGCCACCCAGGCGCGCAAGATCCTGCAGGAAAGCCTGCTGTCGAGCGCCGAGATCTTCACGGCCAAGAAGTATTTCCTGAGCGACGAGTTCTCGCTGGCGGATGCCAGTATTGCGCCAGTGCTGTGGCGCCTGCCCGTGCTGGGCATTGAGCTCAACGGCAGTGCAGCGCAGCCGATCCGCAAGTACATGGACCGGGTTTTTGCGACGCGAACTTTCCGTGAGAGCCTCACCGAAGCCGAGCGCGAGATGCGGCAGTAGCTCCGCAGTCCATCTGCAGTGACTGAACCGCCTGTACGCAAGCCGGCTCTGCCGCCCAAACGTCCCTATCTGCTGCGGGCGTTGCATCAGTGGATGATCGACAATAACCAGACGCCTTATCTGGTTGTCGATGCCGGATATCCGGGTATCTCCGTGCCGGAGGAGCACATCCAGGATGGGCAGATCACGCTCAACCTCAGCTATTCCGCAACCAGTAATCTGGCCATGAGCAACGACGAAATCTGCTTTGATGCGCGTTTCGGCGGGGTTGCGCGCCGCGTTTTTATCCCCTTGCCCGCTGTACTCGGGATCTATGCGCGGGAGAGTGGCGAGGGGCTGGTCTTCCCGCTGGATGAATATGAGTCGGTTGCAGATACCGTGCCGGGTACTCCGGATCCCGATCCGGTAATGCCGCCGCCGCGCCGACCCAGCCTGAAGGTCGTGAAATAGCCGACGTAGCGCGGAGCTATGAGTGACTGCTGCCTGAAGGGGCAAACAACGCCTGATCGATGGCGTCGCAGAGGCAGTGGATGACCACGAGGTGCACTTCCTGGATGCGTGCTGTGCGCCGGGCAGGAACGCGGATCTCGATATCACCCTCGCGCAGCGCACCTGCCAGCCTGCCGCCATCATTGCCAGTCAGTCCGATGACCCGCATGCCGCGTTCCTGCGCTGCAAGCGCGGCAGCGACGACATTTGCCGAGTTTCCCGAAGTCGAAATAGCCAGCAGGACGTCGCCGGTACGGCCAAGTGCGCTGATCTGTTTTGAGAACACCTGTTCGTAGGAATAGTCATTCGCTATCGAGGTGAGTGTCGAGGTGTCCGTCGACAGCGCCATGGCTGCCAGTCCCGGCCGCTCCATTTCGAAGCGGTTCAGCAGTTCCGCAGCGAAATGTTGCGCATCGCCTGCCGAGCCGCCGTTGCCGCAACTCAGGATCTTGCCGCCGCTGCGCAGCGCCGCTGCCAGCAATCCGGCTGCGGCCGTGATGGGCGAGACCAGAACCGCCAGCGACGCCTGTTTGACGGCGATGCTTTCTTCGAAGTGCCTGCGAATGCTGTCAGCGGCTGACATCGGTAACCCCGTTCAGATCGTTGTGCGGGCTCATGATACGACCAGTGCTCAGCGCCTGGCCATGTCATCCAGCGTAAATGCGTCACGGATCCACGTGATCTGTGCTGCGTCCAGTTGGCCGGTAATCCCGACCACATCGAATCGCAGCGGCCATTCGCTGTAGTGCCGGTTACGCAGGATGAAGTGCTGGGTGGCCAGTACGATCCGGCGCTGCTTGTACCGGTCGATGGTCTCGGCCGGTGTTGCTACCCGTGTGCTGCTTCGCGACCGGACCTCGACGATGACCAGTGTCTGGCCGTCGCGCATCACCAGGTCGAGTTCGCCAACCCTGGCGCGATGGTTACTGGCCACCAGTACGAGCCCCTGATCGCGCAGATAACGGGCAGCCAGCTGTTCCGCGGTTCTGCCGTGCTCCAGGTGTAGTGCCACGGCTGGGTCAGGGCTCACTGGTTGTCGGATATCGGCTGAATCCCACCCATTGCCGGAGAATCTGCGGCCGCGGGCTGCCCGCTGCGCACGGTTGCCCACTGCAGGCGTCGATGAACGCGCCCCATGGAGTCAGCCTGCAGCCTGCCGGTGACGCCCTGAACCTCACCAGCATGGAATGGCCCCGGTACCGACTGCCGCCGAACTGCGGGCAGTAGCTGCCAGGCGTCGTAACCCAGCGCATACAGACGGGAAAGCCGCAGCGATTGCGATCCCCAGTAGCGCGTCAGCTGGGATTTCAGGACTGCGCTGCGGCTGTCCGGTGCAATCATCCATGGGCCGTCCGGAAAGTTGATGCCATTCAGGTCGCTGGCGTCGTCGTCGCCATCCTCCCAGATTGCCGAAGTGCTGTAGGTGGGAATGTTGCCTGCGCCATAGAAGCGGATTTGCGGGTAGATCAGTTTGCCGGTCGTGTTGTCGGCGGCGAGAAAGACTAGATCGATATCCTGGCGCCGTCCCGGACCAGATGTCGCTGTTTTATCCTGATATGCAAGGATCGCCCGGAGTTCCGGTGAGAAATCTGATTGTCCGGGCGGGTAGAGCCGGGTTGCGACAAGCTGTCCGCCCAGTGCAGTGAAGCTGTCCTTGAACGCCGCCTGCAGGCGCCTGCCCCAGCTGGTGTCTGGCGCAAGTGATATTGCGCGCAGCTGGCCCAGCGATGCGGCCCGTACAGCGATCTCGTAGGCTTCGTCTTCAGGTGCCAGACCAAACTGCCAGAAACCGCTCCGCGCGAGTGTGCCATCAGGCAGGAAGTTGAGCGCCAGCACCGGGATCGTTCCAGCGGCCTGGTTCAGTGCCTGTACCGATTCACGCAACAGCGGGCCGACGATGATCCCGGCCCCGGCGCTCTGTGCCTGGCGCAGGGCTTCGGTTACGCCGAGCAGTTCGATGTCGAAAACCAGCACCTGCTGTTGCTGGTCACTGGCTGAGCCCAGATGTGCGGCGATAAATCCGTCGCGAACGGCCATGCCGGCCGATTGTTGCGGGCCCGACAGGGGCAGGAGCAGGGCAACGGGACCGTTTGCAGACCGGGCTGTATCCACTCGTGAGGCCGTGACCGGTGTGGAACCGGATACCGGAGCCGGGCCGGATGGTTGCAGCGGCTGCCCGGCTGCTCCGACAATGACCGACATGAGAAACAGTGCAGACAGACATTTATGCGGGGCGGAAGGCATGCGGCTTGATCGCTTGTTCATGTCCATGGGGTTCCGGAGCAGCATCGGAACCCGGTGTGCAGGGGTTTTGTCGTGAAGATACAGCCGGGCACCCTGTATGTGGTCGCGACTCCGATCGGAAACATCGATGACCTGAGTCCAAGGGCTCTGGAAGTCCTGGCGAAGGTCAGTCTGATCGCAGCCGAGGATACCCGCCACGCTGGCCAATTGCTAACGCGTCTGGGCATCAATGCGCGCCTGGTTTCGCTGCACGAGCATAACGAAGCGCAGCGTAGCGATGAGTTGCTGGCCTTGTTGAAAGTCGGTGACAGCATTGCGCTGGTCAGTGATGCGGGCACACCGCTGATTTCGGATCCAGGCTATCGCCTGCTGGCTGCGGCACGGGCTGCTGAACTGCCGGTCAGCCCGATACCGGGATGCTGCGCGATGATCGCAGCACTGTCGGTTGCCGGCCTGCCGACCGACCGGTTCTTCTTCGATGGTTTTTTGCCGGCCCGCAGTGCCGCCCGGGTGGCGCGCTTGCGTGAGCTGGCCGGGCAGGTTGCAACGCTGGTTTTTTACGAAGGCATACACCGTTTGCCGGCCGCCCTCAGGGATGCCATCGCGGTGTTCGGCGAGTCCCGCCCTGCAGCGGTCGGGCGCGAGCTGACCAAGCTGCACGAGACGATCTATCGCGGCACGCTGGCGCAGGTCCTGGCTGCGGTGCTCGCCGACCCGGGCGGCGAGCGCGGCGAATGTACGCTGCTTGTCGCCGGTGCTCAGGTGGCGCTGAAGGCGGATGAGGCTGAACTGGCGCGGATCGTGAATATCCTCGCTGCAGAGTTGCCGGCCGCACAGGCGGCGAGCCTTGCGGCGCGCATCACTGGCGCAGCGCGGCGTGATGCATACCGGCTGGCGGCTGCACGGCCGTAGAAGCGGCTTCAGCCGCGATATCCTTTTGAAACAATGATCGCGCCTGAAGGCGCTCCCTACCCCTATACTTGCCCCGCGAGTCGGCCAGGCAATCGCTCGCGTGCTCGCACGCGGGAGGAAAGTCCGGGCTCCGGCGGGCAGGGTGCCAGGTAACGCCTGGGAGGCGCGAGTCTACGGAAAGTGCCACAGAAAATAACCGCCTACGGGTCGCAAGACCCCGGTAAGGGTGAAAAGGTGCGGTAAGAGCGCACCGCGCGGGTGGCAACACTTCGCGGCATAGGTAAACCCCACCCGGAGCAAGACCAAATAGGGAAGCAGCATTCCGCAAGGAAGGCACCGTCGCCCCGCGGGCTTCCGGGTAGGTCGCTTGAGGCTGCTGGTGACAGCAGTCCCAGAGGAATGATTGTCCACGACAGAACCCGGCTTATCGGCCGACTCGCTCCTCCCCTTGCAGCACTGCTTCATCACACGGAATTGCGGTTTTGCGCGGATTTCGCGGCAGCCTGTTGCCGACCGTCGCTGATCCCGATTTCGCCAGCTGAAAATCCGTTGTGAATTTGTTGAGAGAAACTCTCGCTAAGCTCCTGATTTTTGAAACGACCGGCTCCCTGTTGTCGCGCCGAACTTTGCCTGTTCTGCGCTAAGCCCCTGTCACCCGTACATTTTTTTTGCGCTTATGTTGACGCATGTGCAGCTCAAACCTATAGTGGATGGAAGTGGCATGTAGTGGGAGAAAAGGGGTCAAAAGGCCCTGAGAGCAGTGTTCCGTGGAGCAACGCAAATCACCCTTGATGCCAAGGGCCGGCTGGCTGTCCCGGCGCGCTATCGCGATCGCCTGGCAGCCCGTTGTGCCGGTCATCTGATTTGTACCGTGGACCAGGATCACTGCCTGCTGATCTACCCGCTGGCGGACTGGGAAGAGATCGAACGCAAGCTCATGCGCCTGTCGAGTTTCAACCAGAGCACGCGGCGCCTGCAGCGGTTGATGGTCGGTTACGCGAGCGAACTTGAGGTCGATGGTCAGGGGCGTGTGCTGATTCCGCGCGAGCTGCGCGAGTTTGCCGGCCTTGATCGTCAGGCAATGCTGATCGGGCAGGGCAACAAGTTTGAGCTGTGGGACGAGGCGCGCTGGAACGAACGTCGGGACAGCTGGCTGACTGACGAGAAAGGGGACGGGCTCGGACTGCCGGCGGAGCTTGAGTCGCTCTCGCTGTAGGGACGAAGTCGAAAACGCAAACAAACGCGTCCTGATGAAGACGCGGGGTGCTGGGGTGATTTCACATGTACCTGTCCTGCTGGACGAGGTGCTTCGTTATTTGGCCATCCGGGCTGATGGCCTCTATGTCGATGCTACTTTCGGGCGCGGAGGACACGCGCGGGCCATTCTCGCGCAGCTTGGTCCGGAGGGCAGGCTGCTGGGGCTGGATCGCGATCCCGAAGCTGTCGCGGCTGGTGTTGCCCTGCAGACCGCCGATCACCGGTTCAGCATCCGGCAGACGGGATTTTCGCGCCTGCACGAAGTGCTTGGGGAACAGGGACAGCTTGGCTGCATTCACGGCATTCTGCTCGACATCGGTGTTTCCTCCCCGCAGCTTGAGGATCCCGCCCGCGGTTTCAGTTTTCGTGCTGACGGTCCGCTCGACATGCGCATGGATCCGGCGAGTGGCCAGTCTGCTGCCGACTGGATCAATGCCGCCAGTGAGCAGGAGATCGCCAACGTGCTCTGGCGTTACGGCGAAGAGCGAGCTTCGCGCCGCATCGCCCGTGCGATCTGCACCGCGCGCAGCGCTGAACCTGTGCTGCGCACCGGACAGCTGGCCGGGATCATTGCCAGTGTCGTCCGCAGTGAGCCGGGCCGTCATGCTGCTACCCGCAGCTTCCAGGCGATCCGGATTTTCATCAACAGCGAACTCGATGAGTTGGAGGCTGCGCTGCGCGGAGCAGTTGCGGCGCTGGCTGTGGGCGGGCGGCTCTGTGTCATCAGCTTTCATTCTCTCGAGGACCGCATCGTGAAGCGCTTCCTGCGCGACCACTCACGTGTGGATCCGGCGCTGCGCGACGTGCCGGTTGTGCCCGAGTCCGCGCTGCCCACGCTGCAGTTGCTGAGCCGGGCAGTGACGGCTGGAGAAGCCGAGCTGCGGCAGAACCCGCGGGCGCGCAGTGCGGTACTGCGCACGGCGGAGAAGCTCCGATGACCCCGGCAGATCGCAGCCGGGCGATCTGCGCCGGCCTCGCTGCTGCCGTGATGGTGTCGGCAGTTGCCGCTGTTTATGCCAAGCACAAGTCACGCAAGCTGTTTGTCGAGCTGCAGACGCTCACCGCCGAGCGTGACAGTCTCGAGATGGACTGGGGACGTTTGCAGATCGAACAGAGCACCCAGGCGAGCTATCCACGAGTCGAGACACTGGCTCGCGACCAGATGCAGATGCAGATGCCTGATCCGCGCGGCATCGAGGTGGTGGCGCGATGAGCGGCACTGACAGACAGCAGAAACCGGGCCAGCGAAGTTTTGTCTGGCGCATGTGGTTCGTCGCTGCCCTGCTGTTGATGTCGGTGGCCGGGCTGGTTGCCCGTGCCGTGCATCTGCAGGTTTTCAATACCGATTTTCTGCACGCGCAGGCGGCGGCACGACACCTGCGGATTGCAACGCTCTCAGCCACGCGCGGAGTCATCAAAGACCGCAACGGGGTGCCGCTGGCAGTCAGTACGCCGGTCGACAGCGTGTGGGTAAATCCCCCGCAGTTACTCGAATCCCAGGACAAGATTCCCGGGCTCGCCCGGTTGCTGAAGATGGATGGTGGCGAACTCACTGCGCGCCTCACGCGCAATGTGCGCAAGGAATTCGTCTATCTGAAGCGCCACATGAATCCGGCAGAAGCGGCGGCCGTCGATGCGCTGCAGATTCCTGGCGTGCATCTGCTGCGTGAGTATCGGCGCTACTATCCGGCCGGCGAAGTGACCGGTCATCTGCTCGGCTTTACCAACGTCGACGATCGGGGCCAGGAAGGCCTGGAGCTGGCATTCAACAACTGGTTGCAGGGCATTCCGGGCAAGAAGCGTGTACTGCGCGACCGGTTGGGCCGGGTGATCGAGGATGTGGAAAGCATCGAACCGCCGCGTCCGGGTGGCGATCTGGTGACCTCGATCGACCTGCGCATCCAGTACTTTGCCTATCGGGCGCTCAAGGCAGCTGTTCAGCAGTATCACGCCGCTTCAGCTTCGGCTGTCGTCATTGATGTCACCACCGGTGAAGTGCTCGCCGACGTCAATCAACCGAGCTATAACCCCAACGACCGCAGCCAGATCAAGCCGGCCCTGTTCCGCAACCGTGCCATCACCGACATCATCGAGCCGGGCTCGACCTTCAAGCCATTCATCATTGCGGCAGCACTTGATAGTGGCCGCTTCAATGCGCGTAGCGAGGTGGATACCAACCCGGGCTTCATCCGCGTCGGTAACAAGACCATCGAGGACAAGCACAACCTGGGTCGCATCGATCTGGCCACGATCCTCGCCAAGTCGAGCAACGTGGGCATCGTGCAGGTCGCCATGCAGCTCGACAAGGACATGCTGTGGAATACCCTCAGCCGATTCGGTGCAGGGCGCCTCACCACCAGTGGGTTTCCGGGTGAGTCAGCTGGGGTGCTAGCGCCTTATCAGAGCTGGCGGCCGATCGGACAGGCAACCCTTGCCTACGGCTACGGCCTGTCGATGACCCCGCTGCAGCTTGCACAGGCCTATGCCGTACTCGCAGCTGATGGTCTGCAGCGCCCGGTGTCGCTGGTGCGTATTGCCCAGGCACCGATCGCACGGCGGGTGGTGAGTTCGCAGGTTGCGCGCGATGTGCTCACGATGCTCGAACAGGTGGTCAGCCGGGAGGGCACCGGCATCAAGGCGGCGGTAACCGGTTACCGCGTGGCGGGCAAGACCGGTACCGCACGCAAGCTGACTGCCAGCGGCTATTCGGATGACCGGCATACAGCCGTGTTTGCCGGTATCACGCCGGTTGATGCCCCCCGCTTTGCCATCGTCGTGGTCGTGGATGACCCGCAAGGTGGCGTTTACTACGGCGGCGATGTCGCTGCGCCGGTGTTTGCCACGATCGCCACGGGCGCGCTGCGTATTTTTGCCGTGCCGCCCGATGGCATACCGCCCGATGAAGTGCCGCGTCCGACGACGCTGGCTGCCAACCGGCCATGAACCTGGTCAGCAATAACGACATGGATCTGCGCACACTGTTTGACGGCTTCGGGGTGGATGTACCGCAGCGGGAAATCGCCGACATCAGCACCGAGAGCCGTAACGTGAGCCGGGACGGACTGTTCCTCGCCTGCCGGGGTGGCACACACCACGGTCTGGATTTTATCGATCAGGTGCTGGCAGTGCGGCCGTCGGCCATTGCCTGGGAACCTGATGCCCGAGTGCGGGAGCCGGTACTGCCGCCTGAGGTTATTGCTTTTGCTGTTCCGGATCTCGGCCATCGCCTGGGCGATATCGCCAACCGTTTTTTCGCCACGCCTTCCGCTGCGCTTTCCGTTACCGGCATCACCGGCACCAACGGCAAAACCACCACGGCATGGCTCGTGACCCAGGCGCTGGGGAAACTCGGTGGGTCAGCCGGTTACATGGGTACGCTCGGTCACGGGCTGGGTATCGAGTTGCGTCCGGGCGTGTTGACCACGCCGGGCTGCATCACGCTGCACCGTCAGTTGCGCGAACTGGCCGATGCAGGCGCACGGCATGCGGTACTGGAGGTGTCCTCGCACGCGCTTGATCAGCGACGTGTAGACGGGGTGCACTTCAACATCGTGGCGTTCAGCAATCTGAGCCGTGATCACCTCGACCATCACGGTGATCTGCAGAATTATGCCGATGCCAAGGCGCGCCTGTTCAGGACCGGCGCAGCTACGGCAGTCATCAATCTCGACGATCCCTTTGGTCGGACTCTGGCCGGATCCTTGCCGCCTGCAACCGCTTGTCTGGGCGTGAGCCTGGACGGTAACCCGGCGGCCAGATTGCGCGGTCGGCTGCTGCAGATAGGTGCCGATGGTCTGGTGCTCGAACTCGGCGGCGATTTCGGTACGGCGCAGCTCCACAGCCGTCTGTGGGGCAGGTTCAATGCCGAAAACCTGTTGCTGGCGGCCGGCATCCTGCTTGCCGGGGGTTGGCCACTCGGGCGCGTTGTGCCGGCGCTGGCGGAATGTACGGCCCCACCGGGGCGCATGCAGCTGGTACCGGCATTGCCCGGCCAGCCGGCAGTGCTGGTCGATTTCGCGCATACGGCCGATGCTTTGCGCAAGGCGTTGCAGGCCGTGCGCGAG
>JBIJCV010000325.1:0-2799 GCA_044344525.1 Gammaproteobacteria bacterium
AACGGGTTTGCCATCACTGCCCGTGCCGAGCGGATCCTTTTCCATGTCGATATGCAGGGTGCCCGCCAGGGCGTAGGCAACCACCAGGGGCGGAGAGGCGAGGAAGTTGTTGCGCACCAGTGGATGAATGCGGCCTTCGAAATTGCGGTTGCCGGACAGCACGCTGCAACCGATCAGCTTGCCGTCACGGACCGCGGTTTCGATCACTGCATCCAGTGGTCCCGAGTTGCCAATACAGGTAGTACAGCCAAAGCCGACGATATCGAAACCCAGCGCATTGAGATCTTTCTGGAGATTGGACTTCTGCAGGTAGTTGCTGACGACCCGCGAACCCGGGGCCAGGCTGGTTTTTACCCAGGGCTTGCTGGTCAGTCCGCGCCGAACGGCATTTCTGGCCAGCAGACCGGCGCCCATCATCACGTATGGATTTGACGTGTTGGTGCAACTGGTGATCGCTGCAATCAGCACCGCACCATTCCTGAGTTCAAAAGTCTGGCCCTTGTGGGTCAACTTCATCGCTGCAGTGCCGGTCTTGCCATCAGCGATCTGTTCCGCTTCAAGCTTGCCGTAGGTTTCGGCCAGGCTACGCAGGGTGATCCGGTCCTGTGGACGCTTGGGACCGGCAACGCTCGGCTGCACTGTGCCGAGGTCCAGTTCGAGTACATCGGTAAACAGCGGATCAGCCTGACCGTCGGTACGCCAGAGCCCCTGGGCCTTGGCATATGCCTCGATGAGTGCGATCTCCTGTGCCGGACGGTTGGAAAGTTCCAGATAGCGGATCGTTTCCTGGTCGACGGGAAAGATGGCGACAGTGCTGCCGAATTCAGGCGACATGTTGCCGATCGTGGCCCGGTCGGCCAGCGGCAGGTTCGCGAGACCATCACCGAAGAACTCGACAAACTTCCCGACCACACGCTTCTTGCGCAGCATCTCGGTGACAGTCAGCACCAGGTCGGTAGCGGTCGTGCCTTCCCGCATCTGGCCCGTCAGCCGGAAACCGATCACCTCCGGTATGAGCATGGTGACGGGCTGGCCAAGCATGGCAGCCTCGGCCTCAATGCCGCCCACACCCCAGCCCAGCACGCCAAGTCCGTTGATCATCGTGGTATGGGAATCGGTACCGACCACGGTATCGGGATAGGCAGTGCGCTGACCGTTGTTCTCGGCAACGAAGACCACGCGGGACAGGAACTCCAGATTGACCTGGTGCACGATGCCCGTATTCGGCGGTACGACCTTGAAATTACGGAATGCATTCTGGCCCCAGCGCAGGAATCCATAACGTTCCTGGTTGCGCTCGAACTCCACCGCGGTGTTCTGTTCGAGGGCGCTCGCTGTTCCGTAGTAATCCACCTGTACCGAGTGATCAATGACCAGTTCGGCCGGGGAGAGCGGGTTGATCGATTCAGCCTTGCCGCCGAGCTTCACCACCGCATCACGCATGGCAGCCAGATCGACCACTGCTGGTACGCCGGTGAAGTCCTGCAACACGACCCGCGCCGGCGTGAATGCGATTTCGTGTTCGGACTGGCCTTGCGGATCCCAGCCGGCCAGTGCTTCGATATCCTCGGCCCGGACATCCCCGCCATCCGCATGGCGAAGCAGGTTCTCAAGCAGGATCTTGAGCGAGTAGGGCAGCCGGCTTACATGTCCGCTGCGAACTGCCGCGAGACTGTAGATCTGATAATCGATGCCGTTGACGGCAAGAGTGGATTTGGTAGCGGGCGCTTTCGCCATGAGTCGAATCTCCAATCGGGTGGACAGCTCGCAGGGATGGCCTGGAGGCCGCGCAGTATAACGGATGAGGCCTGAATGCGCCGATGCGCGCGAGGCTTGGAATGCCTCAGGTGCCGGATCGGGTATCCAGAATTATGCCGCCGCCCAGGCATTCGTCACCGGCATAAAAGACCGCGTACTGTCCCGGGGTTGCAGCTCGCTGCGCGACCGGAAAAGCCAGCTGCAGGATGCCCTCCTGCCCGGTGCGGCCCAGTTCACAGTCGACCTCGGCCTGGCGATGCCGCAGCCTGGTCCGGAGTCGAGCTCGACCGGTTTTCTCCAGTGCCTCCGGCGCACCGTTTATCCAGTGCAACTCAGCCACCCTCAGGTGGGTTGTCAGCAAGGCCGGATGATCATGCCCCTGAACCACGATCAGCGCGTTGCGATCCTGATCTTTGGCCATAACAAACCACGCAGCCTGCGCTTTGCCGGCCTGCCCGCCGATATTGAGTCCGTGGCGCTGCCCCAAGGTGTAATAGGCAAGACCTGAATGCTCGCCGATGGTCTGACCATCAAGTGTCAGTATCGGCCCTGGTTCGGCAGTGATGTGCTGTGCCAGAAAATCACGAAAGGGCCGCTCACCGATAAAGCAGATTCCGGTGCTATCGGCCTTGTCGTGATTGGCAAGCCCGTACTCCCTGGCCAAAGCCCTGACCTCGCTTTTGTGCAGATCGCCGAGCGGAAAGAGCGTGCGCGAAAGCGCTTCGCTCGTCACGGAGTGCAGGAAGTAGGTCTGATCCTTGTCGGCATCGGCAGCCTTGTACAGATGCCCGGTGTTTTCCTGATGCATCACACGGGCGTAATGCCCGGTCGCGATGAACTGCGCGCCCAGACGCTGCGCGTGAGCCAGGAATGCGCCGAACTTGATATGGCGGTTGCAGACCACATCCGGGTTGGGCGTGACCCCCGACCGGTATCCGGCCAGAAAGCCGGCAAATACCTGCTCCCGGTATTCACGTGCGAAGTTGACGTGGTGCAGTGCGATTCCGAGATCCTCAGCGACCCGCTGTGCATCGGCGAAAT
>JBIJCV010000326.1:0-2794 GCA_044344525.1 Gammaproteobacteria bacterium
TTGATGTCCTTCGATTTGCCGGCACCGTCGATGATCGTGGTGTTTTCCTTGTCCACAACGATCTTCTTGCACCGGCCCAGATCTTCCAGGCGGGCCTTCTCGAGCGACAGGCCGACTTCTTCGGCGATGACCTGACCGCCGGTGAGGATGGCCATATCCTGCAGCATCGCCTTGCGACGATCACCAAAGCCTGGCGCCTTGACGGCACAGACCTTGACGATACCGCGGATGGTGTTGACCACCAGGGTTGCCAGCGCCTCGCCTTCGACGTCTTCAGCGACGACGAGCAGCGGCTTGCCGGACTTGGCGACGCTTTCGAGCAGCGGGAGCATTTCGCGGATGTTCGAGATTTTCTTGTCGTACAGCAGGATGTACGGCGCCTCGAGTTCAGCATGCTGCTCGCTAGCATTGTTGATGAAGTAGGGCGACAGGTAGCCACGGTCGAACTGCATGCCCTCCACGACGTCGAGCTGGTTTTCCAGGCCGGAACCGTCTTCGACGGTGATCACACCCTGCTTGCCAACCTTGGCCATCGCTTCTGCCAGCGTATTGCCGATGGACTCATCGCCGTTCGCCGAGATCGTGCCGACCTGGGCGATGGCCTTGTCATCCTGGCAGCTCTTGGCCAGCTTGCTCAGACGCTCGACGACCGCAGCAGCAGCCTTGTCGATACCGCGCTTGAGGTCCATCGGATTCATGCCGGCGGCGACTGACTTGAGGCCTTCCTTCAGAATCGACTGGGCCAGCACGGTGGCGGTGGTGGTGCCATCACCGGCGACATCGGAGGTGTGGGAAGCGACTTCCTTCACCATCTGTGCGCCCATGTTCTGGAACTTGTCCTCGAGTTCGATCTCCTTGGCGACCGACACACCGTCCTTGGTGACCGTCGGAGCACCGAAGCTCTTGTCGAGTACCACGTTGCGACCCTTGGGGCCGAGCGTCACCTTGACGGCATCGGCCAGAATGTTGACGCCGGCAAACATGCGTGAGCGGGCGTCATCACCGAAACGTACTTCTTTGGCAGCCATTGTTGTATTCCTCTGAATTCCTGGTTGGTTCGACGCTTAGCCTTCGATTACGGCCATGATGTCGTCTTCTTTCATGACGAGCAGGTCTTCGCCATCGACTTTGACTTCAGTGCCGCTGTACTTGCCGAACAGCACCTTGTCGCCTGCCTTCAGGTCGAGCGGGCGGATATCGCCATTCTCGAGAATCCGGCCCTTGCCGACGGCAATGACCTTGCCCCGGATGGGCTTTTCAGTAGCCGAGTCAGGGATCACGATGCCACCGGGAGACTTACGCTCCTCTTCGGTGCGCTTGATGATGACGCGGTCGTGTAACGGACGGATCTTCATGGCAAAACTCTCCTCCAATAAGCCGGTGACACGGTGCCGCCAAAGCCCTGGAGGGACTCGGGACACCAATTATTCGAATGGATTGGCACTCTCTCGCTGAGAGTGCCAATGATAGGGGCGGCACAGCGAATTTCAAGGGCTGACATAATCCGCGCCGGTGTCGATGGAATCCGTTGACACATTGATGAGACCGTACCCGATTGGGCCAACCAGCGAATAATGCAGGCAACACACGGATGAAATACCGGGTGCCGGAGACCTTCCGGCTGGCATTCCTGAGCCTGATTCTGCTCCTCCCTGCAGCAGCAGCCGTGGGCCGTGTCGGTGAGCAAGATGTCCTCAAGCCGGATCAGGCCTTCCGCTATGCCGTGGACGCCAGCACCGATGAGATCACCATCCGCTGGACGATCGAACCGGCGCATTATCTGTATCGGGAGCGGATGAGTTATGAGAGCCGAACACCGGGTATCACGCTGGGAACAGCTGTGATACCGACGGGAACACCTCATAACGACGAATACTTTGGCCAGATGCATATCTTCAGGGACAGTCTTGAAGTACGGCTACCTATCAGCGCCCGGCCACCGGGCCCGGTGAAGCTTGCACTGGCGATCAAATCGCAGGGTTGCGCTGACATCGGCCTTTGTTACCCGCCGCAGGTGTGGGTGGCCAACGTGGAACTGCCGGCTGCTGCCAGCAGCACGGCGGCAACCGGGAAATTGGGCGCGCTGCTGAATAGCACCCGGCACCCGGGCAGCCGGGATGAGCCACTGCCGGTCGCCCAGGCCTTTCCAATGGACGCCATCCTCACCGATGACTTCAGCGTAGAGATCCACTGGAACATCACGCCGGGCTATTACCTCTACCGGCACACCCTCAAAGCCAGCACGCGCGCCGAGAGCGTGCAACTCGGCCCGCCGTCACTGCCAGCCGGCACAGCAATGAGCGACGAAACCTACGGCGAGACTTTTGTATTCCACACACCGGTAACGATGAAGATCCCGCTGATCCGGCGCGGTCCGGCCGCAGTCAACCTGCCACTCAGCATCGAATATCAGGGCTGCAAGCTCGACAGCATCTGTTACCCGCCACAGCGCGTGGCGATCACACTCGATCTGCCCGCAGTCCGTACCGACGCAAGCGGTACTGCGACGCCAGCGCCACAGACAGAAGCTGAACAGGACCGGCTGTTCACGCTGATCCGCGATGGCAATCTGCTGGTAGTGATGGCGATGTTTGCCGGGCTCGGGCTGCTGCTTTCTTTCACACCCTGCTGCCTGCCCATGTATCCGATTTTGTCCGGCATCATCGTCGGCCACAGCGGCCCCGGCGAGAAAACCGGCACGGCGCGGAGTTTCCTGCTCTCGGTTGCGTTCGTGCTGGGTATGGCCGTGACCTACACGACACTCGGCGCAGTGTTCGCTGCAGCCGGCGCGCAG
>JBIJCV010000027.1:0-10138 GCA_044344525.1 Gammaproteobacteria bacterium
CAGTTCGGCAACCTGCTCCGGGGTGAGATCGGGTTCGAGAATGATTTCGATTTGCATATGCTCTACCACAATGACATGAAGCGATGAGTGGCGCGATGCTACCCAAGTGCGCAACTTGTTGCAGCGGTCCCAACTGATGGAAAAAATGAAATGAGCGACAAAACCCTTTATGAACGACTCGGTGGCTACGATGCGATTCGTGCCGTGGTCAATAATCTGCTGCCGCGATTGCAGGCCGATGCCGTACTCGGGCGTTTCTGGCTGAACCGCGGTGTTGACGGCATCGAACGCGAAAAGCAGCTGCTGGTGGATTTCCTTTGTGCACAGGCCGGCGGCCCGATGTACTACACCGGTCGCGACATGGTGCTGTCCCATCGCGGCATGAAGGTCAGCGAGCGCGACTGGACGGCCTTCATCGCGCATCTCAATGCGACGCTGGATGCCTTCAATCTGCCGCAGGCCGAACGTGCCGACGTCGTGAATTTCATCCAGAGCACGCGCGCCGAAATCGTCGAATAGGCCGGCGCTTACAGCCGCGGCAGTTTTTTCGCAGCCGAACGTACGGTCTCGATGAATGCTGCCGCGCTTGGCCCTGGTTTGCTGTCAGCGCGCATCACCAGCAGGCAGGACCAGCTGCGAGGTTTCGGTTGCCGGACCTGAAGCTCCACCAGCCGGCCGCTGCGCCCTCTCCCCGACCGTCCATATCTGCTTGTCCTGCCCGAATATCAATTGCTGATTCTGTGCGCTCCGTGTTATTACTTTCGCCGTCGGGGGTTGGTCACGCTGCCATGGGCAGTGTTGGCGCTTTGTTTCTCAAAGGGGGGTCAAAAATGTCCACAAGGTTCCGCACTCATCTGATGAGCGCCGGCGTTCTCGGTATTTCGGCGCTGATGGTTGCGCCGATGGCCTCGGCGCTGGAAGAAATCATCGTCAGCACGCGCAAGCGCGAGGAAAATCTGCAGACGGTGCCGATTGCCGTATCAGTGCTGACCGCTGATGCAATCGAGAAACTGAACATCTCCAGCATCGCCGACGTCAGCAAGTTCAGTTCCAGCGTCATTTTCGATCAGGGCTTCGCAGCACAGGACACCCGTATCACGATCCGCGGACTTGCGCCCACGCGCGGCCGGCAGAACGTTGCCGTGCTGGTGGATGGTATCGATATCTCCAGCCAGGCGATCCAGACCAATGGCGGCGGCCTGCTGCTGAACCCGCGCCTGTTTGACCTGGAGCGGATTGAGGTGGTCAAGGGCCCGCAGAATGCGCTGTACGGACGCACCGCTTTTGCCGGTGCGGTCAACTACATCACGCGCAAGCCGACCAGCGAATTCCAGGGCCGGGTGGCCACGGATATCGGTGACAACGGTCAGCTCGAGGTGCGCGGCAGTCTCAGCGGCCCGTTGCTCGGCGAAACCCTGCTCGGCAGCATCAACGTGGCCAGCTGGGAACATGATGGTTTCTACAAGAACTCGGTAACCGGCCAGGATGTCGGCGGCACGGATGGCGAGGGTGTGTCCGGTACCCTGCTGTGGAATGTCACCGACCAGATCGCGGCAACCTTTCATACCGAGTACACCGACGATACGATCGAGCAGGCGCCGTATTCGGCGATCACGCCCACGGTGCTGAAGGATATTCCGCTCAGTGCGCGGACGGATCCGGATGGTGCGGGGCCTCTGCGGCCGGCCATCAGTCCGGCGCTAACGCAGATCGTAGCGGTAACCAGGTTGCCGGATGGCGATGACCTGGCTGTTACCTTGTCAGAAGACCCGCGTACGGGTGTCGACTACCCGGGTACTGACCGGGAAATATGGCGAAATACCCTGGAGCTCGGTGTGGATTTCGGTGCTGTGAAGCTCACCTCGCTGACGCACTACGCGACCAGCGATGTGTTCAGCTTCGAAGATGGCCGTCGTGAAGGCAGCGTTGCGGCTGCTGGCAAGACCACCGGTTCCGAATTCTGGCTGCGTGATGAAACCGATCTGTTCAGTCAGGAGCTGCGCCTGCAGTCCACCACCGACGGCGCGGTTGCCTGGACCGTTGGCGCCCTGTACTGGACGGAAGACAAAGACGTCCACGATGGCAGCGTCAACTGTCTTTCAAATGCTGCTTTGCCATTTGCGCCGGGCGTGAACTGCGCGCCGCAGATTGCAGCGATCAGTTCGGATGCCCTGCGTTATATCGACCCATGGACGCAGGATACGGACCACTGGTCCGTATATGGCCTGGTCGAATGGGAGTTCATCGACAGCTGGAAGCTGATCGGCGAGGGTCGTTATTCGGATGAAGAGGTCAAGGTAACCGGTCCCGATCGACGTGATCCGGATGGTGCGGGTCCGCAGTGTTCGCGGCCTCGGGCGGTCGATTCGCGTGGCCTGACTTTCCCGCCGTGCGCCAATTTTCCGGCCTCGCTCTCGCCTGCCTATGGCACCCTCTCCGACAAGGTGACCGACGACTTCTTCGCGCCGAAAGTAACCCTGCAGTGGCAGGCCACAGATGATGCGATGTACTACCTGTCATGGGCCAAGGCCACCAAGCCCAAGGGCATCAGCATCGTCGGCGCGCTAACTGGCTACGATCCCGCATCAAGCCGGTTTGATGATGAGACACTGAACGTCTACGAGATCGGCGCCAAGACCGATTGGCTGGACAAGCGCCTGCTGCTGAATACCTCGCTGTTCTACCAGGAGTTTGACGACAAGCTGGTGTCCTCGCAGAAGCAGGATCCGGATACCGGTGTGCTGTATGCGGCCCCGGTCAATGCAGCGAAGGCGACGGTCTATGGCCTGGAGCTTGATGTTGCCTTTCAGGCCACTGAGGCATTGCAGCTCACTGGCTCGTACACCTATCTGGATACCGAATACGATGACTTCACCCAGTTGACCAAGGGCGCGGGCACGATTGCTGATGCGGGCAATTGCACGATTGTCGACGACCCAACACCTACTGCGGCTAGCGACTTCTGCCAGATCGACCTGTCGGGCAACGAGATGGAATATGCGCCCAAGCAAGCTTTCGTCGGCGGTTTTTCATATCGCAAGCCATTGGTCGGTGAGACCGACTGGCTGTTCGAAGGCGATGTGATCTACCAGGATGACCGCTACCAGGATGCCGTCAATACGGTGAAGTTCTATTCCTACACGACGGCAGACTTCCGCCTCGGGCTGGCCAGCAAAGAATGGGACATCATCGCTTACGTGGACAACGCCTTTGAGGATGACACGATCAAGTCCTCGTTCCGCAATACCTATAATCAGGGTAGTGGCTTTATCTTTGCCCCGCCGCCCAGCACTTTCGTGCTGCCCGGCAACCAGACGCCGATCAAGCCTGACCAGCGCCAGGTGGGTCTGCGTTTGAACTACCGCTTCGGCGCCCCGTAAACCACCAGCAGCAAGGATCCGTCAGCATGACTGTTACGCGTACTCGCCGACGGGTCCTGAAGGAAATCGCTGCCACTGCCGGCGTCATCGCCGCCGGCAGTGGCGTCAGCGTTTCAGCGCTGGCAGCCAGTCGGCGTGATGCCGATGTGATCGTGATCGGTGCAGGCCTCGCTGGCCTGAATACCGCCATCACGCTGCAGGATACAGGCGTCAGTGTGCTGCTGCTCGAGGGCAGCAACCGCGTTGGCGGGCGTGTGATGACGCTCGACAAGGTGCCGGGCCGGCCGGAAGCCGGAGGCACTGAATTCGGTACCGGTTATGCGCGCTGCCTGTCGATGATCGACCGGCTTGGCGGTTTTCCGATGCAGAAGTGGCTCGATTCCGTCGAGCTGCCTTTCGCGCTGCATGTTGATGGTACGACCATGCCCATGTCGGCCTGGCTGGACTCGCCGCTCAACCGTCTGGTCGACAAGGAGCGCACAGCGGGCGGGCCAATGATGGGACCCTTCGCGCTGACGATGATGTATGCGCCGCGTCCCTCGCCGCTCAATGGCCTCGACAGCTGGCTGCTGCCGGAGGCAGCACCGCTGGATATCAGTTATGGCAATTACCTGAAGAGCCGGGGTGCCAGCGAGGCGGCGCTGCGTTTCATCAGCAATGACGTACCGACCGGTGACGTCAATACCTACTCAGCCCTGTGGCAGCATCGGCTGTTCCGCTTCCAGGAGTTCATGGGCGGCATCGACGGGCTCAATCGCATTGCCACCGGTGCCAGCCGTTTTCCGGAAGGCATCGCGAAGCTGCTCAAGCGGGAGATTGCCTTCAATACGCAGGTCACGGCGATACGCGCCGACAAGAACGGTGTTGAGATCAGGACCAAAGGCGGACGCACTTACCGCGCAGGCCGGGTGACTGTCGCCGTGCCGCTGCCGCTGCTGCGGGAGATCGCCATCGAACCGGCGTTACCGGCACTGCAGGCGGCGGCCGTTCGCGAAACGCCCTACGACAACATGGTCAACGTGTTCTTTGCTGTCAAAGAGCCGTACTGGAAGGTCGACGGGCTGCCGGGCTCGCTGTGGACCAACCAGCCGATGGGCCGCATGTATCACTTCAAGTCCGAATATGGCGAATACATCTGGATGAATGTCCGCCACCCCCGGTCGCCGTGGATTCGGATGAGTGATGCCGATGTCATGCAGGATGCGACCAAAGCCCTGAACCTTGCCCGGCCCAGTACTGTCGGACGCGTTGAGGCCATCGCGGTAGTGAACTGGTCGGCCAGTCCGTGGACCCGTGGCCATAACGTGTACCGCGCCCCTGGGCAGATTGCCCGCTTCGGCAATATCGTTGCCGAGGCACATGGCCGCATCCATTTTGCCGGCGATCATACGGCCGCAACGATGATGGGCATGGAAGGCGCCATGGAGTCGGGTGAGCGCGCGGCGGTGGAGATTCTGCAACTGGCCTAGAATGGTCTTCCGCTTCCCTGACTGAAGAAGACTCATGCAAACCATCGTGATTACCGGCAGCACCCGCGGCATCGGCAAGGGTCTGGCCCGCGAATTTCTCAAACTCGGTCACCGGGTGGTGGTTACCGGCCGCAGCCAGGCGGCTGTAGATGGCGCGGTTGCCGAGCTGGCCAGCCCCGGTGCGGTGCTCGGCTGTGTCTGCGACGTCCGCGACATGGCTGCGCTCGAAGCGGTCTGGGCGGCAGCGGTTGCGCGCTTTGGCCGCGTGGATATCTGGATCAGCAATGCCGCTGTCGCCACCGACCGGGCGCTGCTCGCGGATCTGCCTGCCGACCAGATCGTGGCCACCATCGAGACCAATCTGCTGGGCACGCTCTACGGCACCAAGGTGGCGCTGGCCGGCATGCTGCGTCAGGGTGGCGGGAAGATCTACGCCTTCGAGGGCTTTGGCAGCAACGGCATGATGTCGCCCGGCCTCACCACCTACGGCAGCAGCAAATACGCGGTGCGCTATCTGACTCGCTCCCTGGCCAAGGAATACAAGGACTCGCCGGTGCTGATCGGCGCGCTGAGTCCCGGCATGGTGCCCACCGATCTGCTGCTCTATTCGTCAAAGAGCAAGGACGCGCAGGAGTGGCAGAAGGCCAAGCGCGTCATGAATATCCTCGGTGACACGGTTGAAACGGTGACGCCGTGGCTGGCGGCCCAGGCGCTGGCCAACCAGAAACAGGGCGCCTGCATCGAGTGGCTGACGCCCGGCAAAGCCGCATGGCGCTTCGCCACGGCAGCGTTTCGCAGGCGCGACATCATCTCGCCGCTTGAAGCCCGCACGGACCTGAAAGTCCGCTGAATCTTCAGTCGTCTTCAGCTCAGGAAGCCAGAATGGACATCGATATCATCCTCGAAGCGGATCTCAGGCCCGCACAGGTCGCAGAACTTGCCCAGCTTGCCGAGAGTTATGGCATCCGGGGCATCTGGACGCAGAACTACGCCAACGCCCGCGATGCCTTCATGTGCCTCATGCCGGCAGCCATGGTCACGAAGAAGATCATGCTGGGTGCGGTGGTCATCAGTCCCTACGAAATGCACCCCCTGAAGATCGCCAATGCGGTTGCGACCTTGAATGAGTTCTCCAACGGTCGCGGCATGGTGGTCATCGGCGGCGGTGGCGAATGGCCTGGCGTGCTCAGCAAGCCCTATGGCAAACGCGTCAAGGGCGTCGGTGAAGCCGTGGCAATGGTGAAGCGCGCGGTGAGTGGCCAGGCGGTGGTGTGGGATGGTGAGGTCTACAAGTCCCGTTACTTCCGCTCCACCTGGGTCAAGGGCACGCCGCCGATCATTTATGCCGGTGCCACCGGCCCGAAGATGCTGGATATGGCCACGCAGTTTGCCGACGGCACCATGTTCAGCGACATGATCGTGCCGATGTTGCCGAAGTGCATGGCTGATGTGCGCGATGGCCTGGCCCGCCACGGCCGCAGCGCCGCTGATTTCCGCGTCAACAATTTCTGCGCCTTCCACGTCAAGAACGACCGTGAAGCCTCATTCCGCGAGGCGCGCCGCGAGCTGATGATTCGCGGCTGGCTTGAGGAGGCCTGGTACGAGCCTTTTCTGACGCCCGAGGAAGCCAAGGTCGTCCATGACAACAAGGCTGCCTTCCTCACGGCTTTTCGCACCAAGGTGGGCGAGATCAAAGGCGTTGCACCAGAGATCGTTGCCAGGCTGGTTGAGGGCCTGAGCCTGGCCGGCGACCTCAGTGATCTGGACCGCCACATAGCCCGCCTCAAGACCTTTGCCGCTGGCGGGATGACCGAGAATGCGCTGCGTGTGCATGACGAACCAGACAAGTCGCTGCACATCATCGGCAAGGAATTGCTGCCCCGGTTGCGCCGCTGACAAATATTTATAGAACAACGAGTTAATATTCGTACTGTCAATACAGTGGTTAAATAAAAAGAGGCTTCCCATGCAGTCAAAGAAAATACGCGGCCTCGCCTTGACCCTGGTTGTCCTGCTGGCCGCCTGCACCACTCCGGTGCCGCCCGATCACGAGTCACAGATCGCGCCCGATGCGAACTTTGCCGCCTACCGAACCTTTGGCTGGCAGCCACCCCCGGCCGGCAGCGCCGATGAACCCACGCGCCTGCTGGACACCAATATCCGCAACGCCATCCGTACCGAGATGACCCGGCGTGGCTACACCGAGGTGGACGCCGATCCCCAGTTGCGGGTGGCCTACGAAACCGCCGCCGACGAACGGGTCAAATCCAACCCCTTCCGCATTGGCATCGGTCTGGGCAGCTTTGGCAGCAACATGGGCGGTTCGGTCAATGTGGGCAGTCCGAGCGTACAGAGCTATCGGGAGGGGCGCCTGACCATCCACGTGCTGGATGCTGCGGCAAACCGCGAGTTGTGGTTTGGCTCGATTGCCGGAAGCATCGAGAAGGGCAATCTGGATGCTGACGCGGTTGCCCGCGCCGTAGCGCTGGCGATGCAGGATCTTCCCGCCCGAGCAGCGGTGCCCTGAAGCGGTGCTGGTGCCGGAGCATTTTATTTTTTGAGTATCAATGCGAGGAGCTGAAAGCAATGAATAGGCGACAATCCATGCTGGTTGGGGTGGCTGCCGCCGCTGCCCTGCCGTTTGCGTTCGGCAGTTCCCTGTTGCAGGCGGCCGAACCCGCGCAGAAGGCGCCGGAAGGCATCAATGTCGGTGGCGGCGAGCGCGGCATCGAGGCGGTGATCTTCCCGGGGCCGCCGCTGACTGCCAACGACGTCATGAGCAAAAAGCACCGCAGCTTCCCGAAGGGCATGGTCTGTGTCGAATGCCACAAGGTGGACTTCACGATTGATACCGTCGCTTCCGCCACCCGGCAGATCGCGCGCAGTTCGATACAGCTGTCACAGGAACAGATCTGGGCGAAGATCGTCGAGTTCCTGCCCGGCCGCGAGCGTTTCGCACTGACCACGGCCATCAACAACAAGCCGCTGGCGACCACCGTCGACATGGTGCTCGACAAGGACGAGAAGGTGCTCTACGTCGTGTCCGAGGTCGGCACCGAGAAGTTGCTGCAGATCCGCAAGAACCCGAACATCAGCGCAGTGCACTTCGCTGGCTGGAGTATCGCCGAGGGTGGCCCGCAATTGTGGCGCAGTACGCAGATCGTCGGTACGGCCGAGGTGATTCCCTCCTCTGATCCGCGCTTCGGTGTTGCCGTCGAAAAATACAATCTGGTGCGGCTAACGAAGGAGCGGGCCTATCTGCGCTTTGACCTGATCCGCATCCAGCCCGAGCAGATCTACTACTTCGACACCACGCTGGGTGAGGGCGTTGCCATTTACCAGCGCTGGCTGCGTGGCCGTACCGGTGTGATCGCTGACTGATCCGAGCGACAAAAGGGCCCACAAAAGGAAAGGGCGGCGGATCTCGCGATCCGCCCCCCGTCTGTATACTCGTCGCGTTGGTCAGCTAATCGTTATTGGGCACCGCCGAACTTGTAGCTGAGCGTGGCACCAATCTGCCGGCCCGGCTGCAAGGTCAGACCGAAACCGCGGCCGCTGGTCGAGGTCGCGACGCATTGCGGTGCCGTACCACCGGAGGCGGTACAGCTGGGCAGTGCGCCACCAGAGGAGGCCTGGCGGTCGATGTACCGGATGATATCCAGCGGCGTGTCATCGTCGGTCAGGTTTTTGACCCAGGCGGTGAGTTGCCAGCTCTGCCAGTTGGCACCGATGCGTGCGCCGAGCAGATTGCGGTCACCAGTCTCGATCAGGTTGTGCTCCTGCGAGTACTTTGACTCCTCAAAGGTGTAGTCGGCACCGACGAACATCCCGCCCCAGCTGAACGGAATGTCATAGCGGCTGAACAGCGCGAACTGGTTCTCCGGTACGCGCGGGGATTGATTCCCGGATACATCACCAAACTGGTTGTAATAATTGTCCAGCGTGGTGAAGCCGGTCACGTTACCCACCAGATCGGCCTGATCAGTGCTGATCCGCTCCTTGATCTCGGAATCCGTCCAGGCGTAGATGAACCCGGCTGACCAGTTGTCGGTGATGGCAAAGTTGGTCTCGAGTTCTGCACCCCAGACCTCGGTCTTGCCCACGTTTGCAAGTACCGATTGGGGAACACCGCCCGGACCTTCGATATTGGTGGTCAGTTGCTGGTCTTCCACATCATTGAAGTAGAACGCAACATTGGCTACCAGACGACGCTCGAGCCATTCCGTCTTGGCGCCGATCTCGTAGCTCCACATGGTTTCTTCATCAACGGCCCGGAAGCTTTCATCGGGTTGCCCGAAAGGATCATTCGGCAAGGTTGCATTGAAGTCACCTGGCCTCATACCCTTGGCAATGTTGGCATAGAGATTGACATCGTCCGTGTACTGGTACCGGATGGTCATGCGTGGTGTGAAGCTGGTGAAGGTTTTCTGGCAGCTCGAACTTCCTCCGCAAGGATCCACAGTACCCGTGCCGTTGTTGACGACACTGGAGACCTCGACGTCATCGCTGGAGTAACGACCCTCGAGACCTACCGTGAGGCGGTCGTTGATGTCGATGTCGATGCCACCAAATACTGCGCGGTTCTGCACCCGTTCCGTGGTCAGGTTGGCGACGGTTTGCAGTGCTGATACGCCGCTCGACAGCACCTTCCGGTTGTAGATCTCCCAGTCCTTGATATCCAGGAAATAGAAACCCCAGGTGCCGCGAATGCTGGCGTCACGCGGCGTGGTGACACGTAACTCTTGCGACAAGGTATGCGACTTGTCCTCGTCCAGCTGGTAGAAGCTGCCTGCCGAGGCGCCAGCGGGAATCGGGTCATAGTTCGCATAGGAAACGTCAAAGCCGGTGTTTACCTTGTCTTCGATGTAGCCCGTGGTGCTGGTGAAAGTGAAGCCGCCAGGTGCCGTGTAATCGATGACCAGACTGGCCAGGTTGCGATCCATTTCGGCACCCGACATGCCCCCGTCAGCATTCGCCAGCAGCTGCGTGGCCAGCCGGATGTTGTTTTCGTCGAGAACGGCGGTACCACAATAGTAACCGCGGGCGCGTGGCGTGGTGGCGGTTCTGGGATAGCAGTTATTGAGAGTGCGGGGTTGCAGGTAGATTGCGAAATGGTCGTCGTCAGTGCGCTGCAGGCCGCCCTTCAGGGTGATCTCAAGGCCATCCAGCGGGGTCCACAGCAGCTTGCCGGTGACGTTCTTGGTCTCGGTGCCACCCACATCGTCACCATAGGCCTGGTTTTTGTATTCACCGTCGTAGCTGTCGTAGCCAGCGCTGAAATAGTCAGCG
>JBIJCV010000327.1:0-2788 GCA_044344525.1 Gammaproteobacteria bacterium
GTAGTCGAGGTCGATAGGATTCTGCGTGGCGAGCACGATGCCCAGGCCAAATGCGCGGGCCTGCTTGAGCAGGGTCAGCAGCAGTTGTTTGGAGGCCGGGTTGGCCACCGGTGGCAGATAGCCGAAGACCTCATCCATATAAAGGATGGCACGCAGTGAGCCGGTGCCCGGCTGCGCACGCATCCAGGCGATGACTTCATTCAGCAGCAGCGTGACGAAGAACATCCGCTCCGCATCGTTCAGATGTGCGATGGACAGCACTGAAACGCGTGGCTGTCCGTTCGGTGTGTACAGCAGTTTGCCGGCATCCAGCGGCTCGCCCTCGGTCCAGACTTCGAAGCCCGGTGCAGCGAGCAGGTTGTTGAGGCGCATGGCGAGACTGAAACGGTCCTTGGCCGGATAGAAGGACTCAAGATCCATCACGCCGATCCTGGTGAGCCCCGGGTGCTGGACGGCGCTGATCAGGCCGGCAAGGTCCAGGCTGCGTTCCTGTTGCCAGTGATGGTCGAGCAGGGCGGAGAGCAGGATGTGTTCGCGACTCGAGACCGCGTCTGCATCGATGCCTAGCAGGGCCAGCAGTCCGGTAACAGTGCTCTGCACATGCTGGCGATAGAGGTCGGTATCGGCGCGCAGCGCTGCAGTTGGTGCGGAAAAAGAACCGAGTACGGAAATTGGCCGGCCTGCCGGGCTGCCGGGTGTGTAGAGGGTAAACTCGGCGGCGTCACGCAACCGTTGTATGCGTTCAGGTGACTGGCCCCATTCCGCCAGGCCCTTGCGCCAGGTCTCGGCCTGCGCCGCTGCGAATGCCGCAACCGACTGGCCGGCGGCAGCGGCTGCCTGGGCATCCACCCAGGGTTCGAAATCGCTGCCGCGCAGGGCCGGGAAACCGAGCAGCAGGTTGCCCAGATCGCCTTTCGGGTCGATCGCGATGACCGGTATCTTGTCGATCGCCGCTTCCTCGAGCAAAGCGATGCCGAGACCGGTTTTGCCGCTGCCGGTCATGCCGATGATGACCGCGTGCGTGGTGAGATCCCGCGAGTCGTACAGCACCAGTTCATCAGTCAGCTGGCTGCCGCTCGGGTCGTAGCGCTTGCCCAGATAGAAGGCCCCGGGTATTTCGTAATCCTGCATGTTCCTGCGGTCCTCGTTCTGTAGGAGCGCCTTCAGGCGCGATTCATCCTGAGATCCACGCGCATGCCGCGTTCGGCAATCGTCACCGCCTGTGCGCCGTCCTTGCGCAGCCGGGTGGCCAGGCCCGCGGCAGCGTGAGGTTCTCCATGCACCAGATACACCGGTGGCCGTCCGGCAAAATGGCCGTACCAGCGCGACAGATCATTCTGGTCGCCGTGTGCAGACAGGCCGCCGATGGTATGGATGCGTGCCCGTACCCGGATCGTTTCGTGTTGAATGCGGACATAGGTATTGCCATCCACGAGCTGCCGGCCCAGCGTGCCGTGTGCCTGATAGCCGACGATGATGATCTCGCACTCTGGTCGCCAGACATTGTGCTTGAGGTGGTGGCCGATACGTCCGCCCTCGCACATGCCGCTGCCGGCGATGACGATGGCACCGTTACGCAACCGGTTGATGTGCTGTGATTGCTCGACGGACTCGGAGAGCGTCAGGTTCGGCAGCAGCGGTATTTCGCCCAGCCCTTCGCGCAGGCTGCGTGCTTCTGCATCGTAGAGCTGTGGATTGTTCCAGTAGACCTCCGAGGCACGAATCGCCATGGGGCTGTCGAGGAAGATCTTCCAGCGGTGCAGTTGCCAGGCTGCATAGTGCTGGCTGAACAGATACAGCAGTTCCTGTGAGCGACCGACGGCAAAAGCCGGAATCAGGATGTTGCCGCGCCGGTAATCTGCGTCGGCGACAATGGTGGCAAGTTCTGCAACCGTGGCTGCGTGATCGCGGTGCAGGCGATCGCCATAGGTGCTCTCCATCAGCACCAGATCGGCTTCGGTGATCACGGCCGGGTCGCAGAGAATCGGTGTGCCGTACTGGCCGAGATCACCGCTGAAGACGAGCTTCCGGCCGAGGTTGCCGGCCTGCGCCCAGATCTCGACACAGGCAGAACCGAGAATATGCCCGGCGTCCTGAAAACGAATGCTGACGCCGGGGGTGATTTCCTGCTTCTGGTTGTAGGGTAGCGGTACAAACTGGCGCAGCGTCCGCTCGGCATCGGCGACGGTGTATAGCGGGGTCACCAGGGGCAGGTCCTTGCGTTCGCGCTTGCGATTTTCAGTCTCTGCGTCGCTCTGTGCGATCCGGGCACTGTCCAGCAGCATGATCTTGCAGAACTCGAAGGTGGCCGACTGTGCGTAGATCGGTCCGGTATAGCCGCGCTGTACCAGCAGTGGCAGGCGGCCGGAGTGATCGATGTGCGCGTGCGAGAGCACCACTGCATCCAGTTCACGCGGGTCGAAGGGGAAGGCTTCCCGATTGCGGGCCTGCTGCTGCCGCCCGCCCTGGACCATGCCGCATTCGAGCAGCACCTGCCGGCCACCGACCTGCAACAGATGGCACGAACCGGTGACTTCGCCAGTGGCACCAAAAAAAGCGAGTTCCAGCTGTTGTGTCATATGGCCCCCTGTGCAGAGATTGTGAGTGCTTGCGGTCTCATACCCGTCAGCTTAGCCTAACGCTGCCCTGTGCCAATCTGCGCGCAGGATCTGCTTCTCATACAAGGGGATAGTCATGCTGCAGGAATTCAAAGCCTTTGCCCTGCGCGGCAATGTCATGGATCTGGCGGTCGGCGTCATCATCGGTGCGGCATTCGGCAAGATCGTCG
>JBIJCV010000302.1:0-3018 GCA_044344525.1 Gammaproteobacteria bacterium
ACAGCAACGTCTCTGACCTGGTTCCGCATCGCGGCCATTCCACTGGTTGTGCTTGTGTTCTACAGCCCGGTTTCCTGGGCCCGGCCTGCCGCAGCCATGTTGTTTCTGCTCGCAGCGATCACCGACTGGCTCGATGGCTATGTGGCGCGCCGTTTTCAGCAAACTTCGGCATTCGGTGCATTCCTGGACCCGGTCGCGGACAAGATGATGGTGGCCACAGCGCTGATTCTGCTCGTGCAGGCCGACACGCGAAATATCGTTGCGATACTGGCGACAATCATCATCGGGCGCGAAATTGCCGTCTCCGCCCTGCGCGAATGGATGGCCGAACTCGGTGCACGGCAGCGGGTGGCGGTGTCCGGTTATGGCAAGCTGAAGACCATCATGCAGATGACCGGCCTGTGCTGCATGATCTTCTTCGAGCCTCTGCTGGGGCTGCCGATCTACGAAATCGGGATGGTTTGCCTGGTGCTGGCAGCCGGCCTGACCATCTGGTCCATGATCGGCTATATCCGTGCCGCTTGGCCCTCAAGCGTGGAACATGACAAGGTTTCTTGACTCTGTGTGGTTCGCCGATACCATATGCACTCCTTGCGGGCGGGAATAGCTCAGTTGGTAGAGCGATACCTTGCCAAGGTATAGGTCGCCGGTTCGAGTCCGGTTTCCCGCTCCAAATCTCTCCTTGCTTTTCTGTATCCGGCTAGGTGGCAGAATGGTTATGCAGCGGCCTGCAAAGCCGCGTATGCCGGTTCGATTCCGACCCTAGCCTCCATCAGTATCTGCAAGAGGCCCCCGCAGGATCCGCAGGCGCGTGTCTGCGCTGCGGTGGGTACGCTGGATCCGGTCATGAATACGTAGTGATACGTTACACTCCGGCGTCTTTCGTCAGTATCCGCACCATGATCCAGCATCACCGCCCGCATTTGCCGATAAAGCTGTTTCTGAGTGCCATGCTCGCGGCAATGGTCGCCGCCTGTGGATCAGCTGAACCACCGCCCGCAGCGACTCCCGCAGCCAGCCTCGTGGTTACCACTGTTCTGCCCGTCAGTCGTGAGGTTGCCGTTTCAATAGCCGTTTCCGGTTCGGTAAGCGCATGGCAGGAAATGTCCCTGGGCGTGGAACTGACCGGCAACCGCGCTACGGAAGTTCTGGTTGAAGTCGGTGACCGCGTGCGCGCGGGCCAGCCGTTGCTGCGACTCGACAGCCGTACGCTCAATGTGCAGTTTCGTCAGGCAGAGGCCAGCGTCACGCAGGCCGAAGCCGCGCTGGAACTCGCACAGGCAAATTCAGCCCGCGGAGATTCGCTGGTCGGTCAGGGACTTATCTCGTCCAGTGACTCGGACAAGTTGCGTGCCGACCTGCGCAGCGCCGAAGCCCAACTCATCACGGCCCAGGCCGACCGTGATGCGGCAAGACTGCGTCTGGGCTTTGCCACACTGTCGGCACCCGACGACGGCATTATCTCGGCGCGCTCGGTGCAGCCGGGACAAGTCGTGTCAGCCGGTAGTGAACTGCTGCGGCTGATCCGGCGGGGCCGCCTGGAATGGCAGGCAGACCTCGCAGAGGCGGACCTGATCCGGGTCAAACCCGGCGCCGTGGTCGAACTAAGCGGCCCGTCTGGTACGAAAATCAGTGGACGGGTACGAACCGTGTCACCGGCTGTCGATCCGGCTACGCGCACGGGTCTTTTATATGCTGATCTTCCGGAACCCGGGCCATTGCGCGCAGGCATGTTTGCGGAAGGACGCATACTGGTCGGCAATACCATGGCCAGCGTGGTACCGCGTGAGTCGATCGTATTCCGCGACGGCTTTGCCTATCTCTTCGTTGTGAAGCCAGTGGCGGTTACAACAGCCGACATCGCATTGCGACGGGTCGAGCAGCGCCGGGTCGATATCGGGGTCAGGCAGGGTGATTTCACCGAAATCCTGTCCGGACTGGAATCTGCTGAACGCGTCGTGCGCCGCGGTGCAGGCTTCCTGGGCAATGGCGATGTCGTCCGCGAGGTCAGTGATGCCACTGACGGAGCGTCCGGATCGCCGCAATGAACCTCTCACTCTGGGGTATACGCAACCCGGCCGGCGCGGTCATCATCTTCGTCGCCCTGTGCATCGCGGGCATCTATGGCCTCCGCCAGCTGCCGATTGCGACTCTGCCCGACTTCACCGTTCCGCAGATCACGGTGACGGTAAATCTCGGTGGTGCAACACCGGGTCAACTCGAGACCGACGTCAGCCGCAAGGTTGAGGATGCGGTTGCAAGCATCGCGAATATCGACAAGATCACATCGACCATTACCGAAGGCAGTTCGCGGACACGCATCCAGTTCATGCATGGCCACGACATGAGCCAGGCGCTGGAAGATGTGCGCGACGCCATCGACCGGATCCGGATAGATCTTCCGCAGAACATCGATGAACCGGTCATCGCCAAGGTAAACACCATCGGCGGAGCAGTGCTGACCTATGCCGTGGTATCCAAACACATGGCGCCGGATGAACTCAGCTGGTTTATTGACAGCACGGTCCGAAAAGCGCTGTTCGATGTGCCCGGTGTTGGCCAGGTAACGCGAATTGGTGGTTTCGACCGCGAAGTCCGTGTCGATCTGCGTCCCGATGCGCTGCAAGCCTATGGTCTGACGGCTGGAACGCTTTCCGATCAACTGGCACGCATCCAGGTGGAGCGGCCCGGTGGGCGCACAACTCTGGGTGGCAGCGAACAGTCTGTACGTACCGTTGCCACCGTGCACAGCGCGGCGGAACTGGCAAATTACCCGCTCTCGCTGCCCGATGGCCGGGTGGTACGCCTGTCTGCAGTGGCTGCGGTCACCGATGGTTTCGCCGAGCCCAAGGATGCCGCGCTGTTAAACGGCCAACCGGTCGTATCCTTTTCCGTGCAGCGCGCGCGAAGCACCAGCGAAGTTGGCGTCGGACGCAAGATCCGCGAACGCGTTGCCAAGCTCGCAGCGGAGCATCCGGACATCGGGTTTGTTGAAGTAGCGTCGACGGTAGAGCCCGC
>JBIJCV010000080.1:0-7083 GCA_044344525.1 Gammaproteobacteria bacterium
CATGCTGCTTGAGGGTGCCGTGCTTGCGGTCATCGTGGTCTGGATCTTCCTGCGCGACTGGCGGGCGACATGGATCTGTGCTGTGGCTTTGCCGCTTTCGGTAATCCCGACTTTCGCGATGATGCACTGGCTGGGCTTCAGCCTGAACCTGCTTTCCCTGCTGGCCTTTGCGGTAGTGATCGGCATTCTGGTCGACGATGCGATCGTAGAGGTCGAAAACATCGCCCGTCACCGAACCATGGGCAAGTCAGCACGGGAAGCTGCCATCGATGCAGCGGATGAAATCGGCATCGCAGTAATCGCAACCTCGGCGACGCTGGTTGCGGTATTCATCCCGGTGGCAATGATCGGCGGCGAAGTCGGCTTGTTTTTTCGCGAGTTCGGCTGGACTGCGGCCACCGCTGTTCTCTGTTCGCTGCTGGTGGCGCGACTCCTCACGCCCATGCTGGCAGCACGGTATATGCACTCCGCGGCGGAAACGCTCCCGGACTCCAGCTGGATGCCGGGCTACATTCGCTGGGTGGAAGCGGCCCTGCGACATCGCGGACGCACGCTGCTGATGGCACTTGCTACTTTTCTGGGTTCCCTTGCACTGGTGCCGTTGATTCCCACCACTTTCCTGCCGCCGGGCAGTGGCACCCGCTCGGAGGTAATGCTCGAGTTACCACCCGGCGCAGGCCTGCGCGAGACCACCGCCATAAGTGAGCAGGCTCGGCAACTGGTATTGCAGATTCCCGAGGTAGAGAGCGTCTTTGCGCGCATAGGTGCGGTGGCCGGCACGGGCTATGAAGGCGGCTTTCTGGGCGATATGCGCAAGGCCGGGCTGGTCATTTCATTCAAGGCGGATCACAAGAGAAGTGTGCGTGAGCTGGAAGGAGAACTGCGCAAGCGACTCGCAGATCTGCCCGGCGTACGCAGCAGCTTTGTGGCTGTAGGCCCCGGGCAGTTGTTTGAAATCGTGCTGGCTGGCAATGATCCGGAAGCACTGACTACTGCTGCACGTGATGTGGAGGCCGCCGTTCGTACGCTACCGGGCCTGGGCAGCGTCTCATCCACTGCATCACTGCTGCAGCCCGAAGTCATCATCACACCGGATCCGGCGCGAGCTGCAGATCTCGGCGTTGCAACGGTCGATATTGCCACCGCTGCACGTATTGCCACCAGCGGTGACTTTCGGCAACGGCTGGCCAAACTGAATCTGGCTGAGCGGCAGATTCCGATCCGTGTGCAGGTAGCGGAGCGCGCACTTGGCGATGTCGCACTGCTTTCGATGCTGCGCGTACCGACGCGTGATGGCAGCGCACCCCTGTCGGCCGTCGCAACGATCCGCGAAGGCAGCGGGCCTGCGCAGATCAACCGCCTGAACCGCGAGCGCAATATTCGTGTGACGGCTGAACTGAATGGCCTGCCGGTCGGCACCGTACTCAAGGAAGTGCAGGCCTTGCCTGCCCTGCAGAACCTGCCAGCAGGCGTACGCGTGCTACCGAGCGGTGATGCGGAAGCGCTTGGAGAACTGCTGTTTGGCTTCGGTATGTCGATCCTGGCAGGCCTGGTCAGCATCTATGTCGTACTGCTGCTGCTCTTTGGCAGCGCCTCTCAGCCCTGGGTGATTCTCGCAGCCGTACCACTGTGTGGCGCTGGCGCCTTCGGCGGGCTGCTGCTCACCGGACATGCGCTGTCTTTGCCGTCCCTGATCGGCCTGCTGATGCTCACGGGTGTAGCGACCAAGAACTCCATCCTTATTGTCGACTACGCCATCATCGGCGAGCGCGACCAGGGTTTGTCACGACGCGAAGCCATACTGGAAGCCTGCCGGAAGCGCGCACGGCCGGTGATCATGACAACGGTGGCGATGGGTGCCGGCATGCTGCCGATCGCACTGGGATTCGGTGCCGACGGCAATTTCCGCGCACCGCTCGGTGTTTCCGTCATCGGCGGGCTGCTGACATCCACCTTGTTGTCTCTGGTGGTTGTTCCTGCGGCTTATTCCCTGATTGCTGATATCGTTGGCAGGAGGAGGGCGCCATCATGATCGCAACCACGGACAATGCCTTGAAGCAAACTTCGACGCCGCTATTGCCGGAACAGCTTGATGTTGCCGGAATCTGCGCGGTGCTCGCCGGAAAGATCCGCGGGAACCCGGTGGCGATCAGCCTGTTTCATGAACGGATCCCACCTGACTACACCGGCATCAAGGTCGATCCCTGCCAGATACTCAGGCATGCAATGGATGACGGGAAAATCGTCTACTTCGACAGATCACATCAAGATTGCCTGCATGGCGCCTACATTACCGGCGTGCATGAAGGCACCGAACAGATCCGCAGCGGCCGCCTGTTGACCGACTACCTGCCAGCCTACGAACTCGATGCCGCGCATCAGTTCAATTCGGGCCGCTACATTCTTCCACAGGGAGCAATCGTCGGCGCCGGCGCCGCACCGCTGGACAAGGTACCGACAGGTATCCACATCGACTCAATTGTCGTCGTCTGCACGCCGTTCTGGGCTGGACAGATCGCTGCCGTCCGCTCAGTAGAAGATGGCGTGCAGCCAAGCGCCGCAGCCGGATCATCCTTCTGCAGCGACATGTTTGCGACGCCCTGGTATGAAGAGAATGTGGTGCTGACCCCTGGCGACATGGGTGGCCGCATGAACAACAAACTGAAACCCGAAGAGATGTTTGTGGTCATTCCGGCACGCTGGGCCAATAACCTGGTGAAGCTGCTGGGTGGGGCGCTGGATGTGAAGGGGATCTACGAGGCAACGCGGCCGCCTGATTCCATCTACTGGATTCGCAAGGCGAAGAAGCAGGAGCGTGCGGTTGAACTTCAGGAGCAGCCAGCGTCGAGTCAGGACAACAGCGCTCAGCTGGCCAGGGAGAAGTACGGCCTGGTCATCAGCATGCCTTGGAACGAAGAGGCCATGGAGACCATCGCAAAGGCTCCGAAATTCGTACGGAAATTTGCGGTCGGCAATGTCGAAGATTTTGCCGAAGAGAAGTCCTATCCGGTGGTCACCGCAGCCGTGGTAAAGGAACAGGCCGACAGCGTCGGCATGGGCAAATGGCTGGCCATGCTGAAAAAGCCCTGACGCGAACCAGTGCCGATGCGATTCCGACTGTAAGCCACTAGAATGCCCGCAGGCCCGGGTGGCGGAATTGGTAGACGCTACGGACTTAAAATCCGTTGACCCGAAAGGGTCGTGCCGGTTCAAGTCCGGCCCCGGGCACCAGTCGCACCGCGATTCTACAGGCGCCTGACGTGGCGATCAGCCCGCAGACAGCACCATCTGTACAAACTCCCTCATCCGGATTGCCAGAACCCGCGAATACTCTGCTGATAGCTGACGTCAGGACACCCGCTCCTGAACTTTTTTTCTGCTAACGGAGATTCAACCATGCGCAGATATATCTCGGCTCTTTTTACCCTGGCGGTCATAGGGGTAAACGCCGCGGCAAATATCCTGCCCATCAACGGGGTGAATACCGGTGAGATCAGTGCTCGCTATCCGACCGGATTTACTCCTGCCGGCTGGGTATTTTCGATCTGGGGGCTTATCTACATCGGGCTGGCCGCCTTCTCGGTCTATGCGGCCCGTGTCCCGATGGCCACAGAGTCGCGGGTGCGACAGATTGAGCCTGCATACTGGGTCAGTTGCGTGGCAAACGCAGTCTGGATCTTCATGTGGCATCACACGCGCATCCTGGAGAGCATCGTGCTGATGCTGATCCTGCTGGGGGGGCTTGTATTCATCTATGTGCGGCTGCGTGCGACACCCGCAGCCACCCTGTCTGAGCGGCTTTGCGTCGATGCGCCATTCAGTCTGTATTTCGGCTGGATCACGACTGCCACTCTCGCCAATCTTGCTGCCTTGTTCTTTGAGATAAAGAGCTATCCGTTTGGGCTGTCCATGGATGACTGGGCAATCCTCACCGTTGTGACTGCAACCGCCATCTATACCGCCATGGGCGTCAAAACAGGTGACGCGGTGTATACCTCGGTATTCTGCTGGGCATCGCTGGGTATCGTGCTGCAGACGCTGGAAACGAGTGATGCCGTCCGACTGGCCGCTGCGGCGGCTTGCGCATCGATGGTTATTGTCACTCTTGTTTCGATAATCCAGGGTCGAGGCCCTTCGAGGCGGCGATCATGAGGAGCTCGGCTCGTTTGCGCGGGCTGATCCAGGCACTGGTTCTGACGACCACGCTGTTTCCATGGAGTCCCGCCATGAGCATTGAGGAGCCTGTATACACCGTCCGGCATACGTCCGGGAAAGTTGAGTACAGGGAATATGCCCCTTATCTCGTCGCTGAGACACTGGTCGAAAACACAGCCGACTTCGAGAGTGCTGGCAACGAAGGCTTTCGTCGCCTGTTCAAGTACATCAGCGGCGGCAACACTGCACAGTCAAAGATTTCCATGACCGCACCTGTATCGCAGACAGCAGAAAGCGAGAAGATCGCCATGACCGTGCCGGTACAGCAAACGGGTTCGGTACGTGGCTGGCGCATCGCTTTCACCTTGCCGAAAAAGTACAGCCTTGAAACCGCACCGGTTCCAGCAGACACACGAGTCAGAGTTGCCCGCGAGCCAGCAAGGTTATTCGCCGTACTCCGCTACTCCGGGCGCTGGACAGAGAGTAACTACAATGCCAATCGGGATGATCTCCTGAGCATACTTGCTGCCGACGGTGTCAAAATGCGTGGCGAACCACAACTGGCGCGCTATAACGCGCCATTCATTCCACCCTTCATGCGGCGTAACGAAGTATTGATCGAGATAGACTCGCTCCCCATACGTTAAGATTGCCCTGTCTGGCAGCGGGGCTGGGCTGGGCAGGGGAGTGCTGGGATGACTGCCGAAATCTATCTGGGCCTGAAATGGCTGCATGTTGCCTCTGCCAGCATCGGCTTCGGCTCGAACGTAACGCATATCTTCTGGCTGCTGGCAGCCAACGCCGATCCGGTACACGGCTCGAATATCCTGCGTCTGATCAAGAAGATCGATGACCGTTTGGCTGTTCCGGCCTACATCGTGACCACGATCTGCGGCGCCACCATGTGGCTGTCGCTCTGGCCGACCAATACTCCATGGATCATCGTCAGTCTGGTTATCACGCTGGTGCTGGCCGCGATGGGAACAGCCTACGGCCCGTTCATGAAGAAATGGATCCGTCTGACTGCGCAGCCGCAGCCAGATCAAGTGCAGATTGCAGGCCTGGCGCGTGGGCTCACGATGGCCTGGATTGGCATCACGGTGAGCGTTTTCGTCGTGCTGTACATGATGATCTGGAAGCCTCTGCTCTGGTAGCAGGCGCACTCAGATGAACAATGCGTTCTTGGTGACCATGCACCAGATAATGTAGAAGGTGAGAATCGTTGAGCCGATTCCCCGGATTGCTGCCGTCTTCACGTCTCGCTTCGGATCTGCCGCGTGGGTATCAACAGCGTAGCGGATCAGGTCAGGTACGAGCTGTATGGCCGCCATGATCCAGAAGGCGATATAGGCAGCCAGCGCCCAGGGCGCTGCGGAAAATCCACCAAACCAGCCATTGACAAGTAACAGCCCGGCCAGCGGACTCAGTATTGAAGTTGGCGCGGTGATACCCAGCGCCATCTTGCGCAACATGGCGCGGGCCATCACCCCGGTTGCGTGATCGGCGGTCATGCGCACGCGCATTGCCCAGATATTGCTGAACAGTGTATGGCCGAAAAAGATGAAGCCGGAGAACTCATGGATCACGAGCAGGAATACAGCCCCATGCTCCCAGTCCTGCAGAAATGCCGGCGGCATTACCTTCACACCGAGCAGCGGTGCGGTATACAGAGCCATGACAAGAAAATACAAGGTGTAGCGAATCACCATCGGCTTGCTGCTCCGGAACCTGACGGTCAAAGACCGGTATCGAAGCGTAGCTGATAGTTGCCTATGGAGAGCAGATCACCATGGGTCAATGCCTGGTTTTGTACCGCCTGTCCATTTACGCGGGTGGGGTTGGTACTGCGCAGGTCTGCAACCTGCACATCGGTCTCGGTAATGATGAGCACGGCATGATTGCGACTCACAAAACGGCTCTGCAGACACAGGTCGTTGTGTTGACTGCGACCAATCAGCAAGCGGCCAATCGCAAGCGTGCGGCGCTCGAGTACCGCACCATCAAGCATCACAACCAGGCTTCCGCGGCGCACGGGTATCGCTGGCGACTGACTACCGGACAGGCTGACGGGAGCGCTACGCACCACCGTGAACGCGGTATCTGCAATCCGGACCAGCGCACAATCCAGATCAAAACGCTCGCGGGTGAACTGCTTGAGGCAGGCCATGCCCGGTGAATCCAGAATCCGGCCCAAAGCTGGTGTACCCAGCATGACGAAAGTTGCAGCCGGGACCGCGGCTACGCGTACGCGGGACAGAATTTGCAGGAACTCGAGCACGCGCGGTCCGCATCGCTGGGTATGCTCGATGAGGAATACGGTTCTGCGTCCACGTGCGCCCTCATGCCGCAGGAACACCACGAGCAGGTTATGCAGATCATCCAGCGCGACTGCATCAAGCTCGAAGCCCAGCTGGCCGAGGACCTGCATCAGGAATTCCTGAATACTGTCAGTCGGTGTATCGATCTGCACGAGGTGAAGATCCTCGCGCACCTTGTACTCGGCAGCGAGACGGTCGGGCAGGGTATCCAGCGCAGACGAGTTGCCGGTCAGGACGGTAAAAGGACGCTGGGCACGCAGGCAGCGGCTGACATAGGCTGAGGCTGCCGTCAGTGCGGCAGTACGCAGCCCCGCTTCCGCCCCGGATGCGCTGCGGAGTTCACCGGATTTGATCAGTGCGGACAATGGCTTTAAAGCCCTTTTCTTGTTTGGGATCAGTCTAGTTACGCAACTCAATTATGTAAAGGCTCAGGAAGTCTGTTGGAGCTGGCTGATAGCCGTTCCGATCGAATCACGAAGCCATCTAAACCATCTCGCTCAATAACTTGTTTCAAAAGCGGATTCTGGTGCAGGATGGCGCGCCCGCCAGGCCGGCGGGTTGGGGAGGTAGACTTGCTGACGGGCAAAAGCTTGACGCTGTGGCGCGGTGC
>JBIJCV010000329.1:0-2780 GCA_044344525.1 Gammaproteobacteria bacterium
TCGACACCCGCTGCAACGCTGCGTGTGGCGATGACAATCGGGCCACGACCCGAACCCGGCACCCTGCCGACCTCATCGATGGCACAGGCGGCATTGGTCAGCATGCTGACCACGACCTGGCTGATGCCGTCAGCCTGACACATGACCACCGGAAGTTCGGGGGCCAGATCCATGCGGATATCTGCCGTGTCTGACCATTCAGGTCGGGCAACGTAGATTGCGCCTTCAATAATGGCGTTGAGATTGGCCGGCACGAATTCCGGCGCCGGATCGGTCAGCTCCTTCATGGATTCGACGATACTGCTGATACGTGAGACGCCATCGATCGTCTGCCGTATCGCCAGCGGCACTTCCGCCTGCAGATAGTCGAGTTCAACCTGCTCCAGCAGTGCCGACATACCGGCGGCCGACACGCTGCCGTCGCCGGCAACGCGAACCTGGGCATCAATCTTCAGCAGCGCATCGATCAGCGCAGTGAATGCCTCCTCAAGAAAGCGGATATTGCCCTGGACATACTGGGCCGGCGTATTGATTTCGTGGGCAACGCCTGCGGCCAGCTGCCCGACCGCCTCAAGCTTCTGTACCTGCGCCAGCTGTGACTCCATGGCTATGCGCTCAGTCACATCGTGCAACAACATTACATAGGCCGAGGGCTGCGACTGACCCTCCTCCAGCACCGCAGACACCACTGCATCTTCGGTAATGAGCTGACCATCAGAGTCCTCCGTGCGCATGCGTCCTTTCCAGGTCTTTCCGGTCTGCACCGATGCCCAGATCACGCCCCTTGAAGAACTCCTGCGGGCGGCGACCGATCAGCTCTGCGCAGCTCATCTGCCGGCTGCGCTCAAAGACCGGATTGGCCCACACGATGCAGCCATCCGGCCCGATGATGGCAATGGATTCATCGGCATGTTCGGCAACTGCAGACAGGGCACGCAGATCACTCTCGATTTTCTGCCGGGCGACGATCAACTCATTGAAGCTGCGCGCGAGCGTACCAATCTCGTCATTGTGCTCTACGCCCGGCGCCGGGCGGAATTCACCCGTCTCGCGCAGCAACGTCATATGACTGGCCAGTTGCGCCAGCGGCCGCGACACCAGAAAGCGGACAACCGCGATCAGCAGCAGGAAGATCACGGCACCAAACCCCAGCAGCAGCATGGCCAGCTGATGGGTGGTTTCGCGGCCGGTTCCCAGAATCGAGCGCGGCATGCGGGTCTCCAGCACGAAGGCCGGATGCCCGTTGATATCGCGGAAGTAACGGAAGTCAGACATGTCGGTATCGCGCTGCACCAGCACAGCTGAATCGGGCGCATTTTCAAGCTGAGCGGTCAACTCCAGCAACTCCGGTGTGATGGGCGCATATGCGCTTCCATGCACCACAACCTCGGACGGCAGGACACTGAGTCCGGCTGACAGGGCTGCCGGATCGAGGCGCCGCGCCATGATCAGGGAACCAGCCACCGGCCCCGTTGCATCACTCTTGAGAATCGGCCGTGAGGCCAGCACCAGTGGTCCGATACTGGTACTGAGCCAGCCCGCAACAGGTACTGCACCCCGCTCGTTGGTAACTGCCGCAGTGATTTCGGCACCGATATCGGGCTGCAACTGACCATCCATGGCAGACAGGCCGGCGCGGACCACTTCCGTGATGAGCCGCCCATCCCGATCGAGAAACTGGATGACGTCGAGCTTCATCCGATCGAGTGCCTCGGGGTTGAGTTCTACGCTGGCGAATTCCGCATTGGAACCCCGCGCATAGTCGTAAAGCTCGTTCCACTGGCTCCAGTCCAGTGACATCGTGCCTACGTAATCCACTTCGGCCTGAATGGCCTGCAGCAATACATGACGATTGCGCAGTACCAGTTCCGACTCGGTTTCACCGAACTTGCGCAGCACGATATCCTGACCCAGCCAGGCCATGCCGAGCGCCGCCAGCGAAACGACAAGGAGCAGGAACAGGCTGATCTTGCCGGCCAGCGGCAGGCCTGGCGCACCGGGATAGTGCCCCTTTGCCCGCACAGTTGCCTGTCCCACCTGGGCCATGAATCCCCGCCAATGCCGACCATCGACCGCGTACCGCATGTTCCGCCAACTGCCGCAGCGCGGCCCGTATCTGCGTCACAGACGCATGATGTCAATTAGAATGAATGCATGACCACTGACCTCGCCAATCTGCGCCGCGACTACCGCACCCGTCGACTGGATCACAGTGCGCTCGATCCGGACCCGATCCGGCAGTTCAGCCACTGGTTTGCCGAGGCCATGGAGACGCAGGTACTCGACCCCAACGCGATGAGCATCGCCAGCGTGGCGGCCGATGGACAGCCCTCACTGCGTACCGTGCTGCTCAAGTACTACGATGCTTCGGGCTTTGTCTTCTATACCAATCTGGAAAGCCGGAAATCACGCGAGATCATCGCCAATCCGCGCGTTGCACTGCTGTTCTACTGGGCTGAACTCAGCCGGCAGGTACGCATCACAGGCACCGCAAGCCACACTTCTGCAGCCGAGAACCTGCGCTATTTCCTGACCCGCCCCCGCGACAGCCAGATCGGCGCCTGGGTGTCAGCCCAGAGCAGCGTGATCTCCAGCCGCAGCCTGATCGAAAACAAGTTCATGGAACTGCGCCTGAAGTTCGCAGCCGGTGAAGTGCCGCTGCCGTCGTTCTGGGGTGGTTATCGCGTGCAGCCGGCAACCATCGAGTTCTGGCAGGCCGGCGAACACCGTCTGCATGACCGCTTCCTCTACAGCCGCAGCGATACCGGCTGGTCGATCGA
>JBIJCV010000331.1:0-2737 GCA_044344525.1 Gammaproteobacteria bacterium
GGCAGGCTTTATCACGCCGCGTACTTCGAGCGTTTTCCCGGTATCTGGGCGCATGGCGACCATGCCGAGCGCACCGCATCGGGCGGCTTCATCATCCACGGCCGTTCGGATGCGGTGCTGAATCCTGGCGGGGTGCGCATCGGTACCGCTGAGCTTTATCGTGCGGTCGAGACCGTGCCCGAAGTGCTGGAGAGTCTGGCCGTCGGCGAGCGG
Source organism: Gammaproteobacteria bacterium (assembly GCA_044344525.1). Classification (GTDB taxonomy): domain Bacteria; phylum Pseudomonadota; class Gammaproteobacteria; order Steroidobacterales; genus SHZI01. The sequence continues at coordinate 214 of JBIJCV010000331.1, forward strand.
GCGGACGGCGATGAGCACATCGTGCTGTGCGTGGTGCTGCGTGCCGGATTCACGCTGGACGCAGTGCTGTGCGCGCAGATCCGGCGCGCTGTCAGGCAAACGCTCACGCCGCGGCATGTGCCGCAGAAAATCCTGCAGGTGGCGGATCTGCCGCGTACGCGTAACGGCAAGCTGGCTGAACTGGCGGTGCGGGCGATCCTGCACGGGGAGCCGGTGCGCAATATGGCTGCGCTGGCGAACCCCGAAGCACTGGCGCAGATACGCCGGAGTTTTGAGGCGGGGTGTGGCTGAATGTACCCTGTTAACCGGATTGTCCTGTGGAGTATTGCCATGCTGCGTTCTGTAACCGTTACCCTGATCGCATTGGCCAGCCTGATGTCTGGCACGGTCCAGGCTGAAGACGCGATACCCGCCTTCAGGTTGTCGAGCCCGGACCTGATACCCGGCACGCCGATCCGGCTGCCGCAGGTCTACAACAGCTTCGGTTGCACCGGCGGCAACATGTCTCCAGCGCTCAGCTGGAGCAATGCACCGGCCGGTACGCAGAGTTTCGCCTTGATGGTGTATGACCCGGATGCACCCACCGGTAGTGGCTGGTGGCACTGGGTGGTCTACAACATTCCGGCCAGGGTCAATGCGCTGGTCAGCCGGGCCGGTGATCCGGCTGCCGGCCTGATGCCGGTCGGTGCAGTACAGGGCAATACCGATTTCGGTACGGCGGGATACGGTGGTCCGTGTCCGCCAGCTGGTGACAAGCCGCACCGTTACTACTTTCGTCTGCATGCGCTGAAGGTGGCGAAGCTTGATCTGCCGGCAAACGCCACCGCAGCCTTTGTCGGCTTCAACGTCAATGCCAATTCGCTGGGTATGGCCGAGCTGATGGCGATGTATTCCCGTCCGGCGGCGACCGGACAGTGACCGCCAGTCCCACGATGTTCTTCCCAAACGGGTATACGGGGCCGTAGGCTAGCGGCCCTGCCGGGTGCATCCCGCCGGGCCAAAGATTACAGATCCAGGAGTTCTTCATGTCTGCCAGCCAACTGCTTAGCGATCTCGCTGCGATCGTCGGTCAGCCCAATGTGCTCACCAGCGACGCCGACCGCGTGTTCTACGCGATGGATGTCTACAACCAGCGCGAGTTGCCGCTGGCAGTGGTACAGCCCGGTACGGTTGAGGAGCTGCAGAAGGCCGTGCGTGCGGCAACTTCGGTCGGGGTCGCGGTGGTGCCGCGCGGCGGTGGTGCTTCCTACACGGACGGTTATCTGCCGACCACCGGCAATTCGATCCTGCTGGATACGAGCCGGCTGAATCGCATCATCGAGATCAATGCCGGCGACATGTATGTCACGGTCGAGCCGGGCCTCACCTGGGCAGAGCTGTGGCAGGAACTGGCGAAGCAGGGTCTGCGCACCACGTTCTGGGGGCCGTTTTCCGGGATCAAGGCCACCGTCGGCGGTTCGATGTCCCAGAACAGCGCGAGCCTGGGTTCGGGCAATTACGGCGTGTCAGCCGATGCCGTGCTGGGCTTTGATATCGTTCTCGCGAGTGGCGAGATCCTGAAGACGGGTTCGGGAGCTGCAGCGAATGGCGTACCGTTTTTCCGCTGGTACGGGCCAGACCTGACTGGCCTGTTCACCGGCGATGCGGGCGCGCTGGGTGTGAAGGCGCGGATCTCCCTGCGACTGATCAAGACGCCACCGTTTTATGGTGCGGCGTCTTTCGGTTTCGATACTTTTGAAAAAATGTCGAGCGGCATGGCCGCTGCGGCCCGTGAGGGCGTGATCGCTGACAACTTCGGCCTCGATCCCCGCTTGCAGCAGGGTCAGTTGAGCAAGACCAATGCCACCGATGCGCTCGCGGCCGCCTGGGCGGTGGCGAAAACCGCGCGTAATCCGATCCAGGCCGGGTTTCGCCTGCTCAAGATGGCGATCGCCGGCAAACGTTTCCTGGCCGGCTACAATTACTCGGCGCACTACACGGTCGAGGGCGTCTGTCAGGCTGAGATCAATGCCAAGCTCGCGCTGATCCGTGCCGCCATGCAGGGCTTTGGTACGGAAACGGCCAACACCATGCCGACGGTGATCCGTGCCTTGCCGTTCATTCCGCTCTATCCGATTCTCGGGCCAAAGGGCGAGCGCTGGGTGCCGCAGCACGGGCTGATTCCCTTCTCGAAGATGCACGAGCTCTACCAGCGGTTGCAGCAGCTCTATGCCGAAAATGCCGGGCGGATGCAGCAGGCAAAGGTGGACAAGGGTGCGATGTTCATGACGATCAATACTCACGTCTTCCTGTACGAGCCGGTCTTTTACTGGGAAGACGATCGCACGCCCTTCCATAAACGCATCCTGCCCAAAGAGTATCTGGACACGCTGCCCGAGTACCCGGCCAATCCGGAAGGGCGCGCACTGGTGCGCGAACTGCGCGCAAAGATCAACGACATCTTCGCTTCGGTTGGCGGCGTGCACATGCAGGTCGGCAAATCCTATCCGTACATGCGCGGCCGCAATCCCGAAGCGGCGCGCGT